>NZ_LGQU01000044.1:0-59028 GCF_003115935.1 Azospirillum sp. TSH20 | reverse complement strand
CCCGGGGGGGGGGGGTTGGGGGGGGGGGGTCGCAAGGTGAGGATTCTCGAGAATCCACGTAGTGCATCCCCCTCACCCCGACCCTCTCCCCGGGGGGGAGAGGGAGATTCACTCAGGCGGCGGCGGCCGACGGCATCAGGCCGTTCAGCATGTCGATCAGTTGGTCCTCGTCGAACGGCTTCTCCAGCACGGCGACGACGCCGGCCTCCTTGGCGCGGGCGAAGGTCGCGGGATCGCCGCGGCCGGACACCATGATGACCGGCATTCCGTGCAGGTCGCCGCGATGGCGCTCCAGGAACTCCAGCCCGCTCATCACCGGCATGTGCAGGTCGAGAACGACGCAGCCCTGCGGGTTTCCGTCATAGTGGTCGAGGAATTCCCGGCAGGAGGAGAAGTCCCGCACATCGAAGGAGAAGGCTTCCAGCAGGGCCTTCAGGGAGTCGCGGACCGGCTCATCGTCGTCGACGATGTGGACGATCCCGGCCCCGGGGCCCCTGCCCGGCCCGTTGTCCAAATGATCCATGACGGCCTCCGAACTTCCATGCAGATACAACAGCGCCGACGATGCGGCGCGTCATGGAAGATAAAATGTGGCAGGGGGTGCCGATATACGGACCATTGCGTATGCGGCGCGCTTTTGATGCAGATCAGGCTTGACGGAGATCACAGGCCGCCGGGAACCACGCCGGCGGAGATCGCCATGCGCACCAGGGTGGGCAGGCTGTCGGCCTGCATCTTCTCCATCACCCGCGCGCGGTGGATTTCCACGGTGCGCGGGCTGATCGACAGCTCGAAGGCGATGACCTTGTTCGACTTGCCGGCCACCAGCCAGCGCAGAACGTCATGTTCCCGCGGTGTCAGGGCGGACAGGCGGGCCAGCACCTCCGGAGATGCGGAGGCGGCGGGGGGCGGCGCCGGCTGTTCCGGGGCTGCGGCCGGCGGGGCGGCGGCCGGCACCCTGCTTTCCACCGCACGGGCCAGGGCGGAGCGGACGGCGGCGAGCAGCGACTCCTCCTCGAAGGGCTTTTCGACGAAATCGACCGCCCCGGCCTTCATGGCGCGCACGGCGAGCGGCACGTCGCCATGGCCGGTCATCACCACCACCGGGATGGCGCGGCCGTCGCGGGCCAGCCGTTCCTGAACGTCGAGGCCGCTCATCTGCGGCATGCGGACGTCGACCAGCAGGCAGCCCGGCCGCGCCGGGGCGTCGGACTCCAGGAAAGCCAGCGGGGTGGAGAAGCTTTCCGCCTGGAAGCCGGCGCATTCCAGAAGGATCTGGAGGGAATCGCGGATGGCGTCGTCGTCGTCGACGATGAAGACGGTGAGGTCGGCGGACATGTCGGGCACGGCATCAGCTGGCATCGTCGGCATCCGACGTTGATAGGGGGGCGGATAAGGGAACGGTGAAGGCGAAGCTGGCGCCGGTCTCCGGCGGTTCGGCCGGCGGCTCCAGCCACAGGCGTCCTCCATGCGCCTCGATGATCGACCGGCAGATCGACAGGCCCAGCCCCATTCCGCTGCTCTTGGTGGTGACGAAGGGCTGGAACAGCTGGGCGCGCACCGTCTCCGGCACGCCGGGACCGGTGTCGAGGACGGCGACGCGGCGGAAGGCGGGCTCGTCCGGATCGGGGCCGGTGCGGACGGTCAGCACGCGCTGGTCGATCTGTGCTCCGCCCATGGATTCGATGGCGTTGCGGACGAGGTTGAGGATCACCTGCTGGACCTGCACCTTGTCGATCAGCACCTGCGGTTCGGCGGCGTCGAAGTCGAAGCGCACATGCAGGCCCCGCTCCTTGGCGCCGACCAATGCCAGCGCGCTCGCCTCCTCCACCACCTTGTTGAGGGATTCGACAGAGCGGTGGGTCTGGCCCTTTTCGATGAAGCTGCGCAAATGGCGGATGATCTGGCCGGCGCGGGTGGCCTGGGCGCTGGCCTTGTCGACCATGTCCATCGCCTTGGTCACCGTTTCCGGACGCTCCATCAGCCGCTTGGCGGCCTTGGCGTAGTTGATCACGGCGGTCAGCGGCTGGTTCAGTTCATGGGCCAGCGTCGAGGCCATCTGGCCCATGGCGCTGACCCGGCTGACATGCAGAAGCTCCGACTGCAGTTCCTGCAACCGCCGTTCGGTGGCCTGCCGTTCGGTCAGGTCGCGGACGAAGCCGGTGAAGCAGCGCCGGCCGGCAAGCAGCACCTCCCCCACCGCCAGCTCCATCGGGAACACCGACCCGTCGCGGCGCTGGCCGGAGACGATGCGGCCGATGCCGATGATCCGCCGCTCCCCCGTCCGCTCGTAGCGCTCCAGATAGCCGTCATGCTGCTCGCGGTAGGGCGAGGGCATCAGCATGTTGATGTTGCGGCCGATCACCTCCGCCGCCGTCCAGCCGAACAGCCGTTCGGCCGCCGGGCTGAAGGATTCGATCAGCCCCTTCTCGTCGATGACGATGATGGCCTCCGGCACCGTCTGGAGGATGGAGGTCAGCCGCGCCTCGCGCTCGCGCAGCGCCGTCTGCGCCTGTTTGGCGGCGGTCAGGTCGCGGATGATGCCGATATAGACGGGGACGCCGTCCTGCGCCGCCTCGCCGATCGACAGGTCCATGGGGAAGCAGGAGCCGTCCTTGCGCTGGCCGGTCACCTCGCGGCCGATGCCGATGATCCGCCGCTCTCCGGTGCGGTGGTAGCGTTCCAGATAGCCGTCATGCTCCTCCCGATAGGGGGAGGGCATCAGCATGTTGACGTTGCGGCCGACCACTTCTGCCGTGGTCCAGCCGAACAGGCGTTCGCAGGCCGGGTTGAAGGACGTGATCCGGCCGCGGGCGTCGATGATGACGACCCCGTCGGGCACGGTGTCCAGCATCGCCTGCAACTGCGACAGGGCACCCCGGTTGTCTTCCCGGTCACCGGGCCGGTTATCGAGCCCGTTATTGTTGCTGGCCACGTCTCACCCTCGACCTCTCATCCCTCTTCAGTCACAGAGTAGTTGAGTGCAACCGTTGGTCAAGACTGCCAATCAGGGGGCTGGCGATCAGGGGAGCCCGCCTGTGGCGGCGGCCACGGCGCCGCTGCGCAGGGCGTCCTGCTCCAGGTCGTCGACGGCGAGGTTCTTCGCCTTGGCCTCCACCTCGAAATCGGCCCAGGTGAGGTGGTCGGCCACCAGCCGGTTGACGGCGTGGTTCCACATGCGCTGGGAATGGGCGCGCAGATCCTTGGTCGTCAGCCCGCGCGCCGCCAGCGCGGCATAGTCCGGCAGGCTGTCGGCCGGCCAGTCCGGCAGCAGATCCTCGCGCGACACGCTGATATGGGCGACCGGCCGCACCCCGCGCCAGGAGCCGATCACGGTGGCGATTCGCGGATCATCGGGGCGCAGATACTCGCCCTGGCTGCGGACCCAATGATGGTGGAGGTCGAGCACGACCGGCACCGCGTCGGCCAGCGGCAGCAGATCGTCCAGGCCGAATGACATCTCGTCGTTCTCGACGGTCAGCAGGTTGCGGGCATCCTCCGACAGCAGGGCAAGACCGCGGCGGAAGCCGGCGGTCCCCTCCCCGCGCCCGCCGCCATGGATGTTGACGTGGGAGCCCCGCGGGTGCCAGCCGCCGGCCAGACCCATCATCCGCAGGATGTCGGCATGGTATTCCAGCTCCGCCACCGAATTGGTGAGGGTGGCGGGGTTGGCGCTGTTCAGCACGCAATACTGGTCCGGATGCAGCCCGATGCGGATGTCCGCCTCCATCGCCTTGCGGCCGGCATGCTCCAGCCCGCTCCGCACCAGCGCCTGGACGCCGGGCTGCTGGTAGAGCGGCCGCCCGACCTCATGGGTGTAGGCCGGCAGCAGGCCGCTGTTGACGCGCAGCAGGCGGCGGTAGGCCGGATGGCGGGCGACCTCGTCCAGCTGCAGGTGCAGGGCGTGGAGATTGCGGCGCAGCACCTCCGTCAGCTTTTCCTCGGCGCGGGCGGGGCTCAGCTTGCTCAGCGTCGCGATGGTGACGGTGCCGGGATTCATGCGCTTGGCAAGGGCGGCGTCGCCATCGGGCGGGACAAACTGGCAGCACCAGCCGAAACGGGCGGCGGACGGGAGCGGCAGGGAGGAGCTGTCGGGCATCGGACGGCATGAGGAAGCGGACGGGCCGCTTAATATGGACCGCGGATACCGGGCTTCCACTGCGGCTTCCACCGCGAGGCCGGGCGCAGGCGGCATCACCCCATGCGGCGCAGCGCTCCCGTCGCCAATACCCTCGGATCCGGGGCGGCCGCCTCGCGCGGGGCGGCGTCGGCGAGCGCTTGCAGCCGGTCGGCCAGGGCGCGTTCCGGGGCGCAGATCTCCTCGCACAGGGCGCGCATCTCGGCGATGGAAGGCCGCCATTTGCGGCTGCGGCGCCAGTTGCGGGCGGCGGCGTCGATCACCCAGGCCGGGTATTCGCCGAGATCGTCGGCCCAGTCGAGCGCCATCATCCGCTCCACCTCCGGAGACAGGCCCTTGGCCGGGAAATGGCTGAGCAGGGTCAGCACACGGCCGAGCAGATGGTCGCTGTCGGCCGGGGCCAGCACGGTGGCGGACAGCTCCTCCAGGGTCTGCCGGGCGAGCGCCGACTGGGCGGCGGTGACGCCGGCGGGGGGAGACCACTGCTCGATCATGCCGTCGAAGCCATCCTCGCCGAAGCGCGGGCGGCGGTCGGTGCGGCCCCGGGCCAGAAGCTCCTGAAGCGGCGGCGGCAGCGCGGCGGTCAGCCGGATCCGGCGCTGGGGAGCGGGCAGCGCCGGGTCGAAGGCGGCGGCCGGCGCGGCGGGGCTGTGGGCGCGTGGCAGGGCGGTGATGGTGGCGCTGCCAGAGGGGGAGTTTCCAGTGCGGGCGCTTGCGGGTCTTGCGGTCATCGGCTTTCCCTTCATGACCAGGAGGGGGTGGAGCGCTGGCGCAGTTCGGCGGCGGCGGCGCTCCAGGCGGTGAGACGCTGTTCGGCGGCGGTGGCGGTGGGGCGGCCCGGCGCTGTTATCGGGGAGCGGTCGCGGGACACCGGCGCCTTGCCGACGGCGGCGTCCTGCGACAGCCACGCCCTCCAGGCCGAGGAGATGTCGCGGTAGCGGTAGCCATGGGCGCGGCAGCGCAGGATGAAGCCCTCGACATGGCGGCCAAGGTCGATGTCGGCATGGCGGGCCTTGGCCCAGGCGAGGTCGGCGGCGGTCGGCATCCAGTCCTCCGGAACCGGCTGTGCCCGTTCGCGTGTGTCCATGGGCCCGCGTCCGTCCGTGGGCTCGCCCGGGGCGTGCGAGTCCGGAATCTGTTTGGAATGGACCTGTTCCTGACTCGTCGGCGGACAGGGGGTGTTTGTCGCCGAGTCATCCCTGTCGTCCGTTGGGACAGGCCTGTCGGCGGCCGGAACAGGGCGGGTCGCGGCGGCGACGTCCGGCGATTCCACATCCGACGGGGTGAAGCGCAGGCGGTAGAGGCAGGACAGCCGGGCGCCGTCACGGCCGCGGCGATGCTCGACGCTGAGCAGACCGAGGTCGCTCAAACCCTGGATGATGCGGTTGATGGTGGGGCGGGACCGCTTCAGCTTGGCGGCAAGCGTCGATTGCGACGGCCAGCACAGGCCGCCGTCGTCGGCGAAGGTGGCCAGCGCCGCCAGCACGGCGAACCCATCGGCGTCGAGGCCGGGGTGGTCGAGCCACCATGCCGGAATCCGGCCCCATCTGCGATTGTCGAGGGGATGGCCGGCCATCGGATGTGGTGCCGGATGTGGTGTCGGGTGCGACATGGGAAACTCCGCAAAGCATCGGGACCGGCTGGCGGCCAGCTGGAGTGAGCCAACTGGACGGCCGGTGAACTTGCGCGAAGGATTCCGCCGGTCGGCGCGGGCGTCGAATCGCGGGCAAATGGGACCGAGTCCGGTGTGTCCCCTTCGCCCGCAGCTGTGTCCCATCAGCCCGCGCCTGTGTCGCCTTTGGTCGCGAAGCGGTCCCATTTGGCCGCGGCAGGCTTGCGAATCGGATTCGATCCCGTTTGCCCGCGTTTTGTGGGGGCGGGTTGTCCCGCTTGCTCGCGGTTGGACGGGCGGATGGTCGTGTGGGCTGGCGGAGGAGAGAAGAGATTCGGTCCCATTTGCCCGCGTTTGCGCCCGCTGTCACAGCTTATGCGGTCAAGCCTGTGTCCCGAATGCTCGCGTTTTGGAGTCCGCTGCGATCCGGGCTGTCCCATTTGCCCGCGTTTCGTCGTGCTGGCGGGAGAATTGGGGCTCCCGAGTCTCTGTCCCAAATGCTCGCGCTTCGCCGTTCCGCTCCCGATTCGGGACGATCGGGGTGGTTCCGGGACGGTCGGGCGGCGACGATCCGGTCGAAGCGCGGGCATTCGGGACACAGGCGCGGGCAATTCCTACACAAGCGCGGCCAAACGGGACACAGGGCTTGGCGGCGGATAGGAGCCGCCGGTTGCGTCCGTCCGACGCCAGCCCCTATCGTGGCGGTTGGCGAGGAGGGATGAGCCATGAGCAAGGCGAACGCGGTCCAGCTGACTCTGTTCGAGATGGAGGACCGCAGTCAGTCCCATATGATCGCGCTTTACGACACGGCGCCGCGATTCGTGTTCGTGTCGAAGGGCCGCGGGACCGAGCCGGAGCTGCCGGCCGCCAATGCGTTCGTCCAGTCGGTGCACAAGGAGTTCCCCTTCAAGGACGCCCTGTTCTCGCTGACCCTGCAGCCCGCCCGCATCTACCGCCCGGCCAAGCCCGGCCCCGGCGACGATCCGGCCGACAAGCGCATGGTCGAATATGAGGTGTTCCCGTCGGAGCGCGAGCAGATCGTCGAGCAGGTGGTCCGCCGCCTCGCCATGGACCGCTCGCGCCTGTCGCTGATGGGCGACAAGCAGGACCGGGTGCGCGTGCATTTCTCGCTGTACGAGATCCGGCGCGAACTGCGGGCGGTCAACCGCACCATGGACACGGCGGAGATCCGCGAGGCGCTGGAGATCCTGGCCCGTACCCGCATGATCATCAGCAAGGTGCCGGAGAACGGCCGCAAGTCGGCGCGGCCCGTCCTGGAATCCTCGGTCTTCCCCACCCTCTACATCCGTCCGCGCACCGGCGAGGGCGGCGAGGACGACGAGAACGACACCTATCTGGAGTTCAACGCGCTGGTCGCCTCGGCCATCCGCAACCTGGAATTCAAGCCGATCTCCTACCAGTGGATCATGCGGCTGAAGAGCCCGGTGGCGCGCTGGCTCTACAACCGGCTGTCCATCGAGTATGGCGACCTCGACCTGACGCGGATGCCGGACGGCGTGCCGCCGATGATCCTGTCGGCCGACGACATCATCAACAACAGCGGCATGAACGAGTGGAGCCGGCGGCGCGACACGCTGCGCACCGTGACATTGGCCGTGGATTCTCTGGTGGAGGAGGGAATCCTCGACCATGTCGAGAAGACGGTGTCGAAGGATGGCCGGCGCATCAACGACATCGAATACATCATGATGCCGAGCAAGAAGTTCCTGGATCAGGTCCGCCGCGGCAACGACGTGCAGGAGGCGAACGCCGCCACCTACCGCGCCCTGGCCGGTAGCGACGAGCGCCCGCGGGAGTTCCTGCCGATCACCCCCGGCCAGAGCGTCGAGATCCGCCGCCGCCGCGGCAGCCTGCTGGGCGCCCAGGGCGAAGGGTGATCTGTCAAAGCATTCCGGATTGAATGCCGTCCCGCCGGTTCGCGTCAGGACCGGTGAGGCGGATCTGCGCGATGTCGGCACCCCGTTCCGGCATCGCCCGGCCCGGCCGGCATGGGTGCCGCCCGATCGGTTCCGGATTCGGATCTAAGGAAGTAATCCACCCTTTGCCGTAAAGCGGGAAATGCCCTCTACGGGATGGTTGTTTTTCCCCCGCTACATCTTAAAATAAAACGACCTTAAAGCGGTCGGTAAGATAATAAAGAAATCGAAACAACTGACGGCGTAAAACATCGCCGCATATCTTTCAAAAGTCCCGAAATTCGGTCCGGCTGCAAGGCTGGTCTTGAGGGATTTTGTCTGGGAGGATGCCGCCATGCGCGAGATGCGGTCCGGTTTTCTGCGCCCTTTCCTGCATCGTGCCGATTTGCGGCGCGGTTTTCAGCATGGTGACGCCAGACCGCGGAGTCCGGGCTCCTTACGCCCCTGTCTGGCCGTGCTGACGGTCCTGGCGCTGCCGGTGCAACTGGACGGCGTTTCCTGGCGGTCGGGCGTGCTGCTTGCCGGAATGGCGCAGGGGGAGGATGGCCGAGAGGAGGGCGGCGCGGACAGCACGCTGGATTCCTGGCTCGTCGTGCGCGAGAAGCCGCCGGCCATTGCCCAGCCAGCCACCGCCCCGCCGGCGGATGCCGTCGCCACGCGCACGATGGTGATCCCGAAACGGGAAGAGGCCAAAGGAGCCGGGACCAAGAGCGACGGAGCGGAGACCGACTGGCGGCTGATGCCGTTCGTTGCCGCCCAGGCCTCCGCCAGCGGGACGGGGCAGCCGATCCTGCTGTCCATCGCCGTCACCGCCCCCTATGGCCAGCCGAACCCGCAGCATGAAGCGATCACCTATGTGCTGATCGACAATCTGCCGGCGAAGGCCCGTCTTTCGAATGGCGAGAGGGGCGCGGACGGCGCGTGGAAGGTGCAGTTGGAAGGGCTGCCCGACCTGACCTTGACCCTGCCGCCGGAAAGCTCCGATCCGGTGACACTGCGCATCACGGCGGTGACCGACCATGGCGGCGGCGTGGTCGCCAAACAGGCGGTGACCCTGGCGATCCCGGTCTCCCAAGCGGTCGCCGCCGCCGAATCGTCGGTGCCGGACACGCCGCCGGCGCATGGGGGCTCGTCCCCGACCATGGAGCAGGCCATGGCGGCGACCGGTCCGGATACGGGGCCGGTGGGATCGGGAAGCGCCGCGTCACCGTCGCCGCAGGAACCGCCGCCAAGCGAAGCCGTGGCGAGCAAGGCCACCCCTGATCCGGCACCCGTCGAATCGCCGGATCGGGAGATTGACGCCGTCCCCGAAGTGACCGTGCAGGCCGCTGTTCAGGAGGCTGTCGCCGCGCCGCCGGTGCCGGAACCGCCGGTCACCACCGCCGCCCTTCCGGCCGCGCCGGCGGTGGCCGCCCCGCCCTCCCCCTCGCCGCCGCAGCAGCGCGAGGTGGCGGTGCAGCGCCCGCCCAAGCTGCCGTCCGGCATTCCCGAGGCGGCGCTGATGAAGCGGGGCGACGACCTGTTCGCCCAGGGCGATCTGGCGGGGGCGCGGCTCTATTACGAGATGGTGGCCGCGACCGGCAGTGCGAAGGCCGCCTTCGCGCTCGGCCGCACCCACGATCCGCTGGTCCATGAGCGGCTGCATGTCCGCGGGCTTCCGCCCGATCCGGAGCAGGCGGCCTCCTGGTACCGGCGGGCGGTCGCCGCCGGCAGCGGCGACGCCGAACAGCAATTGAAGAAACTGACCGACTGGCTCGCCGGCAAGTCCAGATAGCCGGGCGCAGGCGGAGCCATCGAGGGGGGAGCATCATGAAGGCATCGGTCGCCCATAGTCTTCTTTTTGGCCGTATTCTTCTTTTGGGCCGCATGCTTGCGTTGGGAGCATGCATCGCCGGCAGCGCGATGGCGGGGGCCGGCACGGCGTCGGCCGCCGATGCGCGCGGCGTCAACGCCAACAGCGGTACCGTCGGCATCGTGTCGGGCGGCGTCGAGGGGACCTATGTGCGCATCGCCGCCGATCTGGCGTCGGTGCTGGACGACGGCGACACGCTGCGCGTCTTGCCGATGCTGGGCAAGGGGTCGGTCCAGAACCTGAAGGACATCGTGCTGCTGAAGGGGATCGACGTCGGCATCGTGCAGTCGGACGTTCTCGCCTATGCCAAGCGCGAAAGGCTTCTGCCCAATCTCGACCGGCGGATCAAATACATCGCCAAGCTCTACAACGAGGAAATGCACATCCTCGCCGGCCCCGGGGTGACGCGGATCGAGGATCTGGCAGGCCGCAAGGTCAATGTCGACGTGCAGGGAAGCGGGACCAGCATGACGGCTTCGCTGGTCTTCGACATGCTGGGCATCAAGGTGGAACCGCAGGCGGACGACCAGGCCCTGGCCCTGGAAAAGCTGCGCCGGGGCGAGATCGCGGCGATGGCCTATGTCGCCGGCAAGCCGACCCGGCTGTTCCGCGACCTGAAAGGGAATGACGGGCTGCATTTCCTGTCAATCCCGATGAGCGCCGCCCTGCTCGACACCTATCTGCCGTCGCGGCTGACCAGCACCGACTATGAGGGGCTGGTCAAGCCCGGCGAAGAGGTGGACACGGTGGCGGTCGGCGCGGTGATGGCGGTCTATGGCTGGGACCGCGACGTGGACCGCCATCGCAAGGTCGCCCGCTTCGTCGACGCCTTCTTCAGCAAGTTCGACGAGTTCCTGAAGCCGCCGCGCCATCCGAAATGGAAGGAGGTCAATCTGGCGGCGGACGTGCCCGGCTGGACCCGCTTCGAGCCGGCCGAGCAGTGGCTGCGTCAGGCGTCGGCGGCGAAGGAGCCGCAGACCGCCGCCGCGAGGAAGGAGGAGTTCCGCAGCTTCGTCGAACAGCGCGGGGTGCCGCCCCAGCAGGCGGAAAAGCTGTTCGAGCAGTTCCTGCTGTGGCAGGCGCGGTCGCCGCAATAGGGGGCAGCGCGCCTGCGCCCGGGGGTCAGGCCGCCGCCCCCGGTCCGGGCACCGCGCCCGGCGGGCATTTGCCGAGGATGATCATCCCCAGCACCTCGTCCTTGGTCACATCCGACACGCGGGCGGTGCCGACCAGCTTGCCGTTCTTCATCACATGGATGCGGTCGGCCAGATCGAACACGTCGTGGATGTCGTGGGAGATCAGGAAGATGCCGATGCCCTCCTGCTTCAGCTGCTTCACCAGCTCGCCCACCTGCTGGGTTTCGGCGGGACCCAATGCTGCGGTCGGCTCGTCCATGATCAGGACGCGGGCGTCGAAATGGATGGCACGGGCGATGGCGACCGACTGGCGCTGGCCGCCGGACAGGGCCTTGACCGGCTCCTTGAAGCGGCGGAAATGCGGGTTCAGGCGGCCCATCACCTTGCGCGCCTCCGCCTCCATCGCGTGGTCGTCCAGCGTGCCCCAGGGGGTCAGCTTCTCGCGGCCGAGGAAGATGTTGGCAGCGGCGTCGACATTGTCGGCCAGCGCCAGCGTCTGGTAGATCGTCTCGATGCCGCAGCGCTTGGCGTCGCGCGGGCTGGCGATGTGGACCGGCTCGCCGTTCACCCGGATCTCGCCATGGTCGGCGGCATAGGCGCCGGACAGGATCTTGATGAGCGTCGATTTGCCGGCGCCGTTGTGGCCGAGCAGCCCGACCACCTCGCCGGGATAGAGGTCGATGCTGACGCCGTCCACCGCCTTGATGCCGCCGAAGGCGATGGAGACGTCGCGCATCTCCACCAGCGGGCGGGTCGCGGCCTGGGGTTCCGCCGTGGCAAGGCCGGTCATTTCATCCCCCTGCGATAGAGCGTGTCGATATAGACCGCGGCGACCAGCACGACGCCGACGACGATGTTCTGCATCGGCGCGTCCACCCCCAGCAGCACCATGCCGGACTGCAGCGACTGCATCACCATGGCGCCGAGCATCGCCCCCAGTATGGTGCCGACGCCGCCGGCCATCGAGGTGCCGCCGATGATCGCCGCGGCGATGACATACAGCTCGTCCAGCGTGCCGTTGGCGTTGGTGGCGGCGTTCAGCCGGGCGGTGGCGATGCAGGCGGACAGGCCGCACAGCGCCCCCATCAGGCCGAACACCATCACCAGGACCCGTTTGGTGTTGATGCCCGACAGCTCCGCCGCCTCCGGATTGCCGCCGAGCGCGAAGACATAGCGGCCGAAGCGGGTGCGCCGCGACAGGAAGGTCACCGCCACGCCGACCGCCAGCGCGATCAGCACCGGGATGGCGAAGCCGTGCGCGACGACCGGCAGGGTGCCGTCGGTGGCGAGACCCTGCGCCTCCATCATCCGGCGCACCACCGGCATCGGCAGGGGATAGGCGTTGACCACCAGCACGGCGCCGGTGATCGCGGCGGCGACCAGCAGGATCACCACCCCCTCCGCCCACAGCGGCCGGACGGGGAAACCAAAGCCGGCCCGGCGCCGCCGCGTCATCACGATTGCGGCGACCGACAGCAGGATGGCGGCGATGCCGACCGCCCAACTGGGACCGGCACCGATGGCGCCGTCGAAGCCGCCGCCCAGCCGCTTGAACAGCCCGTCCATCGGCGCCACCGTCTGGCCGGTCGTCACCCACCATGCGGCGCCGCGCCAGACCAAAAGCCCGCCCAGCGTGACGATGAAGGACGACACGCCGAGATAGGCGATG
The DNA here is from genome assembly GCF_003115935.1 of Azospirillum sp. TSH20. Classification (NCBI taxonomy): domain Bacteria; kingdom Pseudomonadati; phylum Pseudomonadota; class Alphaproteobacteria; order Rhodospirillales; family Azospirillaceae; genus Azospirillum; species Azospirillum sp. TSH20. Next base: position 46,684 of record NZ_LGQU01000044.1, on the reverse strand, counting down.
ACGGCACCCTGCAGCGCCCCCACCGCCCCGCCGACGGCGATCGCCGCCAGCACCGCCACCACCCAGGTCAGCGGATTGTCGAAGCCCCAGATCTCCGGCAGGACGCGGGCCTGGAGCACGCCGACCACCATGCCGGTGAAGCCCAGGATCGAGCCCACCGACAGGTCGATGTTGCGGGTGACGATGACCAGCACCATGCCCGTCGCCATCACGGCGACGGACGCGGTCTGCACCGACAGGTTCCACAGGTTGCGCGGGGTCAGGAAGGCGCCGCCGGTCAGGATGTCGAAGCCGATCCAGACGACGGCGAGCGCCCCGATCATCCCGACCATGCGGGTGTCCAGCTCCAGCGCGCGCAGGGCGTCGCCGATGCCGGCCCGCCGGCCGGCCGGCGCCTCCGAGGAGGACGACGCCGGGGACAGGGAGGACGGCTCCGCCATCAGTTGCAGGCCTTGACGCTGCCGGGCTTCACGCCCTGGCAGACCACGTCCTTGGTCACCCAGCCGGCGTCGATCACCTGGCCGAGGTTGTCCTTGGTGATGGCGATCGGGGTGAGGAACAGCGAGGTCATCTTCTGCTTCTTCGGGCCGCCGTCGAAGCTGGTGGCGCCGGCGATGTCGGTCATCTTCTTGCCGCCGGCCAGCTCCATGGCGATTTCGGCGGCGCGGCGGCCGAGTTCGCGGGCGTCCTTCCACACCGAGACCGTCTGGGTGCCGAGCGCGATGCGGTTCAGCGCCGCCTTGTCGCCGTCCTGGCCCGACACCGGCACGGTCCCGGCCAAGCCCTGCGCCGCCAGCGCGGCGACGGCGCCACCCGCCGTGCCGTCGTTGGAGGCGACCACGGCATCGACCTTGTTGCCGGTCTTGGTCAGGATCTGCTCCATGTTCTGCTGGGCGATGGCGGGAAGCCATTTGTCGGTATAGGCCTCGCCGACATTCTTCACGTCGCCGCGGTCGATGGCGGATTTCAGCACCTCCATCTGGCCGGCGAACAGGAAGTCGGCGTTGGGGTCGGTGGAGCTGCCCTTGATGAAGGCGTAGTTGCCCTTGGGCTTCAGCGCGAAGACGCTGCGCGCCTGGAGGCGGCCGACCTCCTTGTTGTCGAAAGTGATGTAGAAGGCGGACGGGATTTCGATCAGGCGGTCATAGCCGACGACCGGAATGCCTTCGGCGGCGGCCTTCTCCACCGCCGGGCGGATGGCGTCGCTGTCCTGCGCCAGGATGATCAGCGCGTTGGCGCCGCGCGAGATCAGCGATTCGATGTCGGAGAGCTGCTTGGCCGGGGAGGACTGGGCGTCGGCCGAGAGATAGGTGCCGCCGGCCTTTTCGATGACGGCCTTGATCGCGGCCTCGTCGGTCTTCCAGCGCTCTTCCTGGAAGTTGGACCAGGAGACGCCGACGGTGGTGCCGGCGGCGAGCGCGGCGGTGGCGGTCATGGTGGTGGCGGCGGCCAGCGTCAGGAACAGGCCGGCCATGGTGGCGGTGAGGCGGTGCTTCATCGTGTTTCCTCCCTGTGTGGCCGTCCTGGGGCGGCGGCCTTGTTGATGGACGTGAGCAGAATTCCGAGGGGTGGCATGAACTCCCTCTCCCGTCCCGGGAGAGGGAAGGGGCCCGCCGCGAAGCGGTGGGAAGGGTGAGGGGTGGTGCAAGGAACCATGCGGTTTGGGATTCTTGGAATCCCCCTCACCCTCCCCGCCTTCGGCGGGTCCCCTCCCTCTCCCGGGGCGGGAGAGGGCATGTCACATGCCCTTCTCAAACGTACCGGTTGACGATGTTCTCCAGATACTCCTGCCGGCCGGAGCGCGGCTGGGGGTTGAGGGTGCCGGACAGCGCCCGGTCGGCGAGCGTGGCGAGGTCGCGCTTGCCGGACAGGATCGCCTGCCCCTCCGCGCCGTCCCAGCCGGCGTAGCGCTCGGCCAGCGGTTTGGTCAGGGCGCCGTCCTCCAGCATTTGGGCCGCCTGCAGCAGGGCGCGGGCGCAAGAGTCGATGCCGCCGATGTGGCCGTGCAGCAGGTCCGCCGGGTCGAGCGACTGGCGGCGGATCTTGGCGTCGAAATTCAGGCCGCCGGTGGTGAAGCCGCCGCCCTTCAGGATGTCGTGCATCACCACCGTCAGCTCGCCGATGTCGTTGGCGAACTGGTCGGTGTCCCAGCCCAGCAGCGCGTCGCCGCGGTTCATGTCGAGCGAACCGAAGATGCCGAGCGCCAGCGCCAAGGCCACCTCGTGCTGGAAGCTGTGGCCGGCGAGGATGGCGTGGTTCTGTTCGATGTTCACCCGCACGTCGGCCAGCAGGTCGTAGCGCTCCAGGAAGCCGTAGACGGTGGCGACGTCGAAGTCGTACTGGTGCTTGGTCGGCTCGCGCGGCTTCGGTTCGATCAGGATCGGGCCGTCGAAGCCGATCCTGTGCTTGTGCTCCACCACCATCGCCAGGAAGCGGCCCATCTGGTCCAGCTCGCGCTTCAGGTCGGTGTTCAGCAGCGTCTCATAGCCCTCGCGACCGCCCCACATGACGTAGTTGGCGCCGCCCAGCGCGTGAGTGGCCTCCAGCGCCGCGCGCACCTGCCCGCAGGCGTAGAGGAAGACGTCCGGGTCCGGGTTGGTCGCGGCGCCGGCCATGTAGCGGCGGTGCGAGAACAGGTTGGCGGTGCCCCACAGCAGACGGACCTTGGCGGTCTCCATCTTGGCCGCGAACAGCTCGGTGATGGCCTTCAGGTTGTCGGTGCTCTCGGCCAGCGTGGCGCCTTCGGGGGCGGCGTCGAGGTCGTGGAAGCAGAAGAAGGGGATGTCGAGCAGCCGGAACATCTCGAAGGCGACGTCGGCCTTGGCGCGCGCCGCCGCCATCGGGTCCTGGCCGGGACGCATCCACGGGCGCTGGAAGGTCTCGCCGCCGAAGGGGTCGCCGCCCGGCCAGCAGAAGCTGTGCCAGTAGCAGGCGGCCAGCCGCAGATGGTCCTCCATCCGCTTGCCCAGCACCACGCGGTCCTTGTCGTACCAGCGGTAGGACAGCGGGTCGCGGCTGTCCGGGCCGCGATAGGCCACCGGGGACAGGTCGCCGAAGAAAGAGGCGGTGCTCAAGACGCGAACTCCTTGGCAAGGGGGTAGAGCCGGCGCCAGCGCAGCCAGGCCAGGCTGTACGCCTCGGCGCGGGCCGGATCGGGGGTGAAGGTCTCGAGACGGCGGGGCTTGCGGCAGACGGCGGCGGGGGCTTCCCCGGTCGCCGCCATGCGGCCGAGATGGGCGGCGCCGAGAGCCGCTCCGACCTCGCCGTCCTCGATGCGGTGGATGGTGACGCCGATCGCGTCGGCGCAGATGCGCGCCCACAGCCGCGAGCGGGAGCCGCCGCCGGCGAGGTCGAAGACCGTCGGTGCGCCGGCCCCGAGTGCCACGAGGTTGTCGCGGGAGGCGAAGGCGACGCCTTCGAGAACCGCCTGGACCATGGCGTTGCGGTCGGTCTCCGCCGACAGGCCGGCGAACAGGCCGCGCACGGTGGCGTCGTTGTGGGGGGTGCGCTCGCCCGACAGATAAGGCAGGAAGGCGACCGGCGAGGGGCCGTCCACCGCGTCGCCGAGCGGGGCCAGCAGCTCCGCCTCCGGCGCGCCGAGGGTGGAGGCGGCCCAGGCGAGCGAGGCGGCCGAGGACAGCATGACGCCCATCTGGTGCCAGACGCCCGGCAGCGCGTGGCAGAAGGCATGGACCGCCATCGCCGGGTTGGGCAGGAAGCGGTCGGTCGTCCGCCACACCACGCCGGAGGTGCCGAGGCTGAGGAAGCCGTCGCCGGGCGTGATGGCGCCGAGGCCGACGGCGCTGGCGGCGCAGTCCCCTGCCCCGCCCGCCACCACCGGCGTCGTCGGCATGCCCCAGCGGCGGGCGAGGTCGGGCGACAGCCGGGCGACGGCGTCGGAGCCTTCGGCCAGATCCGGCATGTGGGCGCGGGTCATGCGGGTGGCGGCGAGCAGATCGTCCGACCAGTCGCGCCGCGCCACGTCCAGCCACAGCGTGCCGGAGGCGTCGGACATCTCCTCCACCATCGCGCCGGTCATCCGCCAGCGGACATAGGCCTTGGGCAGCAGCACCTTGGCCAGCGCGGCGAAGATGTCCGGCTCCTCCTCCGCCACCCACAGCAGTTTGGGGGCGGTGAAGCCGGGCATGGCGATGTTGCCGCTGATGGCGCGCAGAGTCGGGAGGGTTTCCTCCAGCGTCGCGCATTGGTGGTGGGAGCGGCCGTCGTTCCACAGGATGGCGGGGCGCAGCACCCGGTTGTCGGCGCCCAGCAGGACGGCGCCGTGCATCTGGCCGGAGAAGCCGATGCCGATGACGGCAGCGAGATCCGCCGGCTGGCGTTCGGCCAGTTCGTCCACCGCGGCGATGGCGGCGGCGACCCAGTCCTCCGGCTCCTGCTCCGACCACAGGGGGTGGGGGCGGGAGACGGTGCAGGGGCGGGACGCGCTGCCGGCGACGGCCCCGTCGGCGTCGGTCAGCACCGCCTTGACGCTGGACGTGCCGATGTCGATCCCGAGAAACATGACTGTCGACCTTATCTGATGCCCCGAGTGGTCAGGGCAGGTTGTCGCGCAGGATGACCTGGACCCGGATGTGCTCCTGCGCCGCGACGATCTCCTGGCCCGTAACCAGGGCGTGGAGCACCCGCGCCATCGAGCGCGCCTCGTGCCCCGGATCCTGGGCGACCAGGGCGGCGAAGGTGCCGTCCAACAGCATGCGGCGGGTGGCGGGGGTCAGCTCGTGCCCGACGCAGAGGATCTTGCGGGCAAGGCCGGCCTCGGCCAGCGCCTCGCCGATGCCGACCGAGCCTTCGCCGGTGTTGTAGATCGCCACCAGACCGGGCGTGTCGGCCAGCATGCGGCGGACCAGATCGCGGTTGCGCTCGGGATCGTCGCGCCCCTCCACCGGGATCAGGCGGGTGAGGTGGGGGTATTCCTCCGCCAGCACCTGCCCGAAGCCGAAACGGCGTTCGGCATGGTCGCGCAGGCTGCCGGAGCCGGTGACGATGCCGACGGAGCCGCCGGGCTCGCCGGTGCGCGGCGGGCCGAGGAAACGGCCGACCAGCGATCCGGCGGTGCGGCCGGCAGCGATGTTGTCGATGCCGACATAATGCTGGCGCCGTGAAGACGGCGCATCCGACACCAGCGTCACCACCGCCATGCCGGCCTCCACCAGATCGTCGATGGCGGCGCGGATGCGCGGGTGGTCGAGCGCGACCAGCGCCACCCCGTCGAAACGGCCCGGCAGGGTGGCCAGCTCCGCCGCCAGGGTGTCGGCGTCGAACACGTCGGTCTCGACGATCTCCACCGCGATGCGGCGGGCGCGGAACCAGTCGGCCTGGGCGCGGACGTTGTCGGCGATGTCCATCATGAAGCGGTTGCCGCCGCCGGGCAGCACCACGGCGAAGCGCCAGGATCGCGCCCGCGCCAGCTCCGCCGCGGCAGCCAGCGGGCGGAAACCCAGACGCTGCACCGCCTCCTGCACCTTGGTCGCGGTCTTGGCGCTGACGCCGGGGCGGCCGTTGACCACCCGGTCGGCCGTGGCAAGGCTGACGCCGGCCGCAGCAGCCACGTCACGCAGGGTCAGGGGTGCGTCGTTGACTTGATTGTTCATGCCGCGAACATATGCCGGTGTTTTGAGGTACGCAACTCAAAAACTGAAGCGTGATTGGTGCTCTAAAAGTTTGTGGTTTTTCGTGAGTCCTGTTGAGAGACGCTTCAAGTTTGAACCGCTTCGCATTGGACCCCATCATGAGCCCGCCTCGGCCGTCATTCCCGCGAAGGCGGGAATCCAGACGTTCTAAGGGTCCAAGAAGCGGATTAGCCTGGATCCCCGCCTCCGCGGGGATGACGGCCGAGGGAGGCCCGTAAAAACGACAAGCTCTGACGTCCGGCCGATCCGCTGTGAAATTCAGCAGGTTGCCGGACCCACGATTTTAGGTGCGTACGTCAAAATGAGTCGGCGGTTCGTCGTCATTGGGCTTAGGCGGCGCGAATCGCTGCCCCCGACCGGAGACTGCGCTACTCCCGATGGGGCTCGACACCTTCGATTGCACCCATGACCGGGGGACACGCGGGAATTTAGGCTTGCTCCTCCCTCGTGCCACAGCCAGCAGGGTGGAATGCCGCAGCTGAGAACCCATCAGCAACTGGTCAGCGCCATCGCCAACGCCATCGGCCAGCAGCAGACGGAGGTTCGCGACGTTCTGGCGGCGGTGACGCCCGGCGGGGGGAAATCGCTGCTGCCGGTCATCATGGCGGCGGCGCTGCACAAGGCCGGGCGGATCGACCGGGTCTGTTGGATCGTGCCGCGCGACAGCCTGCGCCAGCAGGCGGAGGAGGCCTTCGTCGATCCGCGCTGGCGCGAGCTGTTGGGACACACCATCGCCTTGCGGGCGGCGGAGAACGGGCGCGACCTCTGCCGCGGGTTGGAGGGCTACGTCACCACCTATCAGGCGGTCGCCGCCGCGCCGGACCTGCATCTGCAGGAGTTCCGCCGCCACCGCTACCTGCTGGCGGTCGACGAACTGCACCATCTGCCGGCGGTGTTCGACACCGACCGCATGGCGGCGGTCGAGGAGGAAACGGCGTGGAGCCGGTCGATCCTGCCGCTGCTGGAAAACGCGTCGGCCCGGCTGCTGATGAGCGGGACGCTGGAGCGCGCCGACGGGCGGCCGATCCTGTGGCTGCCCTACCGCGCGCCGCAGGGGACGCGGAAGGTGCGGGAGATCGACTTCAAGGCGCCGGGCTGGGCGGTGGTCGGCTATTCCCGCCGGCAGGCGCTGGCGGAGAAGGCGATCCTGCCGGTCACCTTCGGCGCGATGGACGGCTCGGCCTCCTGGCTGGATGCGGAGCGGACCAACCGCTGGGTCGATGCCCTGTCCAAGGCGGGGGAGAACACGCGCGACGCCCTGTTCACCGCGCTGCGCACCGGCTTCGCCCAGGTGATGCTGCGCGAGGCCTACCGCTCCTGCCGGGAGCATCGGGCCAAACGGCGGGCGGAGCTGAAGCTGCCGCGCGGGCGCGACGATCCGGGGCTGGGCAAGCTGCTGGTGATCGCCCCGGACCAGGGGACGGCGCGCTTCTATCTGGAAACCCTGCAGGGCTGGATGCCGAAGGAGCAGGCCGGGCGCATGGCGCGGCTCGCCATTTCGGACTGCCGCGACGCGCAGGAGGTGGTGGCCGCCTTCCGGCTGCGGCCGGAGCCGGCGGTGCTGGTCTCCGTCGCCATGGCCTATGAGGGGCTGGACGCGCCGTCGATCACCCATGTCGCCTGTTTGACGCACATCCGCTCCCGCCCCTGGCTGGAGCAGGCGATCGCGCGGGCGACGCGGGTGGACCCGCATGGCGGACCTTATGACCGGCAGCGGGCGCTGATCTACCACCCCTCCGACGCGCTGTTCGAGCAGTTCCGCACCATGGTGGAGACCCAGCAGGGCACCCGCGCCATGGTGAAGACCCGCCGCCCGCAGCAGGAGCTTCCCTTCGAACGGTCGGCGGAGCGGGAGCCGGAGATCATCCCGCTGGAATCCAACGCGACGGCGCTGAGCTTCGCCGTGGTGGCGCCGGGGCCGGATTTCGGTGCGCAATCGCGCGATCCGGGGGAACTGCCGCTGACGCCGAGCGCGGCGGAACATCACCTGCGCCAGCGCATCGGCCAGCTGGTCGCCGCGCAGGTGATCGAGGACGAGGACAACAACCTCGTCGCCGAGGGGCCGACCGGCTACCACATCTACAACGCCGTGCTGAAGCGGCTGATGAAGAAGGCACGCTCCGAAATGACGCTGTCGGAGCTGGAGGCGACGGTCGGCTGGCTGGAGCGCAACCGGCTGTCGGACCACCGGCATTTGATCGTCGACGATCCGCAGTACCAGTGGTCGACCCGGCGGCGGGGGTCGCATCGGGCTGGTCGGGCGGGCCTTGGGATGCACGCAGCTCGCGGCGCCGGCGGAGTCCCCTCTCCCCCCCGGGGAGAGGGTTAGGGTGAGGGGGGCGCGTGGCGAGGATTCTCAAGCATCGCGCACTCTACGGTCCCTGATGACTCCACCCTGTGCATCCCCCTCACCCCGACCCTCTCCCCGGGGGGAGAGGGGGATATCGGGAGTGAGAGGGAGATTGGGCAGGGACACCGCCCCTCCAGCAGGTCGCGGTCGCGGGTCAGGGCGTCGGCCATGAAGTCGAGGAAGGCGCGGACGCGGCCCATGTGGCGCAAATCCTCGTGCGTCAGCAGCCAGAGCTTGGCGTCGGCCTCCGGCACCGGGTCGCCGATGCGGCGGAAGGCGGGGTCGCGGTCGACCACGCCGCAGGGCAGAAGGCCAAGGCCGATTCCCGCCCGCACCGCCTCCACCGCGCCCGCCACCGAGTTGACGCGGTAGCCGACGGAGGCCTCGTGCACCGTCCGCTTCATCCAGTGGGCGAGGTTGGTGTGGTCGAAGGACTCGTCCAGCCCGACCCAGGGGTGGCGGTCGAGATCGCCGGTGCGGTCCGTCCCGTCCAGATAAGCGGCGGCGCCATAGACGGCGAAGGCGAGGCCCGACACCGCACGGCCGACCAGATTCTCCGGCGGGCTGCTGGTGGCGCGGATCGCCACGTCGGCCTCGCGCCGGGTCAGGCTGAGCGAGGCCTCCGCCGCCACCAGATCGACGCGCAGCTCCGGATGCAGCCGGCGGAAGGCGGCGATGTGGCGCGGCAGGATGTAGAGGGTCAGGATGTCGACGGTGGTCACCCGCAGGCTGCCGCTGATCCGGGTGTCGCGGCCGGACAGCAACCGGTTGGCGGCGGCCAGATCCTCCTCCATCTTCTGCGCCACCCGGTGCATCTCGTCGCCGGCCGCGGTCAGGACATAGCCGCCGGGCATCTTGTCGAACAGCCGGGCGCCCATCGCCTGCTCCAATGCAGTCACCCGGCGCAGAACCGTGCTGTGGTTCACCCCCAGGACACGCGCCGCCGCCGACAAGGACCCATGCCGCGCCACGGCCAGCAGAAAGCGAAGATCGTCCCAGTTGCTGCTACTCAGCATTTATTCCCGCTCATTCCTGCAGATGCTTTTTGCAAATCTCCTGAATTCGCGCTTACCAGAGCACAGGTTAGGGTCTCGACCAAGCGCAACCTGCGCCACCCTATCGAGACCCGGCTGTTCCCCCATGTCCGAGCTGCTTCAAGACCCCTTCGTTCAATCCAGCGTGCTGCCCCTGCTGGTCGGGCTGGTCCTGGTCGGCGTCCTGCATCTGCTGCGCCGTTCGCTGGCGGCGGCCGGCATCGCCGCCGGCTTCCTGGTCGTCTTCGCGCTGGTGATCGGCCTGCCGGCCCTGCCGCCGCCGTCCAGCATGGGCAAGCTGTTCTGGGCCTCGGCCGCCGGGCTGCTGCTGGGTGTTGGTGCCGATGCGGCGGGGCTGCGCGGGCGGATCGCTTCGGTGGTGCTGGCGGTCTGGCTGGCCGCTTCGCTGCTGTGGATCGCCCTGCCGGCGCTCGATTCCGTGGCGGCGGTCGTCAGTGTGCTGGTCCTGCTCGGCACCGCGGCGTGGGTCGCTTTTGCCCGCGGTTCGGAGCCCCATGGCTCCGAGACGGTGGAGAGCCCGACGGCGCCGGCGGCCTCGCTGCTGGCGCTGGCGCTGGCCGTCGGCGGCACGGCGCTGATCGCCTCCTCGGCCTCAATCGCCCAGATGGCGCTGGCGCTCGCGGCGTCGGCCGGTGGGTTCCTGCTGTGGAACTGGCCGGTGGAGCGCCATGGCTGGGGCCTGTCGGGCCGCGTGGCGACCGGCATCGCCGTGCTGCTGGCCGCCGTGCTGGCCCTGTACACCCAGACCCAGGCCGCGGTGCTGCTGCTGGCCCTGCCCGCCCTGTTCGCTGGCCATGTCCGCCGCTTCCTTCCCCGCGGCGACGGCCTGATCGGCCGTGCCGCTTCGTCGGCGGCCGTCACGGTGGTCGCGGTCCTTCCGGCGCTGGTCGCCATCGGTGCGGCCTATGCGCTGACCGGCGGCGAGGCGTCGCCCTACTGATCCCCTCTTTCCTCCATTCATCCTGTTTTTTCGGAGTTCCGTTCATGAAGAAGACCCTGTTCGCCGCCGCCCTGTTCGCCGCGACCGCCGTCGGTTCGGTTGTTCCCGCCTTCGCCGCCCCGGTCAGCTACAAGATCGACCCGGCGCATACGGCCGTCGTCTTCATCGTCAACCATGTCGGCTTTTCCAACGTCATCGGCCGCTTCGACACGGTCGGTGGCGACGTGACCTTCGACAAGGACGCCGTCGAGAAGAGCGTGGTCAACGTCACCATCGACACCACCAGCGTCGATACCAACCACGCCAAGCGTGACGAGCATCTGCGTTCGCCGGACTTCTTCAATGCGAAGGAGTTCCCGAAGATGACCTTCAAGAGCACGAAGATCGAGAAGACCGGCGACAAGACCGGCAAGCTGCATGGCGACCTGACCATGCTGGGCGTGACCAAGCCGGTGGTGCTGGACGTCACCTTCAACAAGGACGGCGTCAGCCCGGCCAGCAAGCTGGAGACCGCCGGCTTCTCCGCCCGCGGCACGGTCAAGCGCACCGAGTTCGGCATGAAGTACGGCGCCCCGGCCATCGGCGACGACATCCAGCTGCTGATCGAGGTCGAAGCGGTCAAGAGCTGATCGCCGGCGGATTTCGGCTGTTGCATATGTCTCCCTCTCCCGTCTCGGGAGAGGGAAGGGGCCCGCCGCGAAGCGGTGGGAAGGGTGAGGGGTGATCCAAGGAACCATGCGGTTCGGGATTCTCGCCTTACCCCTCACCCTCCCCACTTCGTGGGTTTCCTCCCTCTCCCGGGGCGGGAGAGGGCCATTATCACTTGTTGTAGGATGGAGGGGCCGGTTCGCCGGCCCCTTCGCATATGTGCCACATCGACAGGAGAGACCGCGATGCCGCAGCTTGTGAACGGCGTTTGGGTGAAGGGCGACATCGCGGCCAGCGAGATCAAGGGCGGCGCCTTCCACCGCGAGCCGACCCGCTTCCGCAGCTGGATCACGCCGGACGGCGCGCCGGACGCTGACGGGCGCCCCACCCTGCCGGCGGTGGCCGGGCGCTATCACCTCTATGTTTCCTACCTGTGTCCCTGGGCCTCGCGCACGCTGATCTTCCGCGTGTTGAAAGGGCTGGAGGGGGTGATCGGCCTGTCCGCCGCCGAGCCGGTGCTGGGCGAGGATGGCTGGGTCTATGCCGAGGAGCAGGACGGCGGACCGCGCATCGACCGCTTCCGCCACCATTACAGCCTCTATACGGCGAGCGACCCGACCTACACCGGCAAGGTCTCGGTCCCGGTTCTGTGGGATCGGCAGGAGGGGCGGATCGTCAACAACGAGTCGGCGGACATCATCCGCATCCTGAACAGCGCCTTCGATCATCTGACCGGCAATCGGTTGGACCTCTATCCCGAGCCGTTGCGGCCGGAGATCGACCGCTGGAACGAGGCGGTCTATGCCAGCGTCAACAACGGCGTCTACCGCTGCGGCTTCGCCAAGTCGCAGGCCAGCTACGACGAGGCATTCGACGGGCTGTTCGCCACGCTCGACCGGCTGGAGGAGCATCTGTCGGCTAGCCGCTATCTGGCCGGGGAGCATCTGACCGAGGCCGATTGGCGGTTGTTCGTGACTCTGGTGCGCTTCGACGCCGCCTATCTTGGTGCCTTCAAGTGCAACCTGCGGCGGATCGAGGATTACCCGAACCTGTCGGCCTACCTGCGCGAGTTGTACCAGTGGCCGGGCATCCGCGACACGGTGAAGATCGACCATATCAAGGCCGGCTATTACACCAATCCCGCCATCAATCCGACGCTGATCGTGCCAAAGGGGCCGGCGCTGGACTTCGACCGTCCGCATGACCGTGAGCGGCTGCCCGGCAAGGGGATCTGGCAGCGGGGGTGAGGGGTCATCGCCTTGCCCGTCTGGGACGGGTGAGCAGCACGACGGCGGTCAGAAGCTGGGCAAGCGTCCAGGCGGTCGCCGCGGCGGTCAGCAGGGGCATCGACGGTATCCAGACCGCCGCCACGCGGAGAGCGGCGGCGCTGGCCATCAGCGCGACGGCGACGGTGGCGGCGGGGGGAAAACGATCGGGCTCCGCCTCCCGCTGCAGGGTGGTGCGGATGGTCATGGCGCTGGCGAGGATGCCGAGCGCGCCGATCCCCAGCAGGTGCCAGCCGGCGGCGGGCGGCAGTTCGAACAGCGCCGCGCCAGCCACCAGGAGCCAGCCGGCACCGAGGCAGAGATAGCCCAGATGCAGGCTGGCGATCTCCGGCTGGCGCAGCAGGCGATGGGGCTTCCAGCGGGCGAGGCGGAGGAGCGCGCTCGTCCCCGCCAGCGCGGCGCCGGCGCCACCCAGCAGCGGCAGCAGGCCGGTGGCGGCCGACAGCAGGCAGAGGGCGGCGCCGGCGATGCCCATCGCCTCCAGCCTCGGTTGGACTCGCTGCGTCAGGGTGATCCCCTGGCGGCGCAGGGCGCCGGCGGTCGCGGCGGGGATGACGCGCCCGCCCATGGTCAGCAGCAGCGTGGCGATCAGCAGCAGGCTGACCGGTTGGCCGACGCCTTGGACGAGACCCAGTTGCGACGCCCAGAACAGTGCTTCGGCAAGCAGGAAAGCCCCGATCAGCGGGCCGAACACCGCGTTGTGGCCGCTGCGGCTGGTCCGCAGGAACGGCAGGCCGGCGACAATGAACAGCAGAACGGGATAGGCGAAGGCGAGCGGCAGGGCCAGCGCCGCCGGCAGTCCGGCCAGCAGCGCCAGCCGTCCGGCGAGCCAGGACAGGAATGCCGCCGCCAGCATCGGGCGCGACAGCCGGGTCATCAGGAAGCCGCCGACCACCGCCAGCGCATAACCCAGCGTCATCTCGTGGGCATGGATCGCCGGGGACCAGCCCAGCGGCAGCAGACCGCCGATCTGCGCCAGCCACAGCGGAACGGCCAGCGCGGCGAAGAGGGACGCGGCCGGATACATCAGCCGGTGGGCGCTGGTGACGGGAGCGGGCATGGTGTGGGGGCTTTCAATTGTGCTGTCAGGCGGTGCTGTCAGGCGGTGGTGTAGCGCGTCATTCTGGCGGCGGCCGGGATTTCGCGCTTTGAGCCGCAACAAAGTCGTGCACGAATGGATACAGATCACGCACAGCGAGCCAGGACGACCGCCATGCCCCCGCCCCCCGATCCCGCCGTTCTGCGCAGCATGCCGCTGTTCGCCGGCCTCGACGCCGGTGCGCTGGCCGACGCGGTGGCGCTGGCGCGGCCCCGGCTGCATCCCCGCGGCACCGCCGTCTTCACCCAGGGGGAGCCGGCGGCGGCCGGCCATGCGCTGATCGACGGGCGGGTGAAGATCGTGCAGACCGGCCCCGACGGGCAGCAGGTGGTGATGCGCTTCATCGGCCCCGGCGAGATGTTCGGGACGCTGGCGATCTTCACCGACGGGCTCTATCCGGCCGATGCGGTGGCGGTGGCCGATTGCGTCGAGCTGTCCTGGCCGGCGGCGACGATGACCGAGCTGATGGACCGCCATCCCGCCATCGCCCGCAACGCGCTGTCGATCATCGGCGGCCGGCTGCGCGAGTTGCAGAACCGCCTGCGCGAGGTGGCGACGGAGCGGGTGGAGCGCCGCATCGCCCATGCCCTGCTGCGGCTGGTGCGGCAGGCCGGACGGCGGGTCGAGGCGGGGGTGGAGATCGACTTTCCGCTGTCGCGCCAGGATGTGGCGGAGATGACGGGGACGACGCTGCACACGGTCAGCCGCACCCTGTCGGCCTGGGAAAGCCAGGGCATCGTCGAGAGCGGCCGGCAGCAGGTGGTGATCCGCAAGCCCCACGCGCTGGTCGTCATCGCCGAGGATCTGCCGCCGGTGCCGCCGCCGGTGAAGCCGCCGGTGCCTGGGCGGGAGTGATCTCCGGCAGGGTTGCTGTGGCGCAAAGATCGCTTGCGGCGTGGTGGCTATGGTGGCGGCCTGTCCCCCTGTGCCGGAGCATGCGGAAATGACGGTCGCCGATATGGCGCTTGCCGATATGAAGCTCGCCGATCTGACGATGGCCGAGCTGATGAGCGCGCGGCCGGCGGTGGTGCCGGTGCTGCTTCGCCATGGCCTCGCCTGCCCCGGCTGCGCCATGGCGCCCTTCATGACGGTGCGCGAGGCGGCCGAGGCCTATGGGCTGGAGCTTGACGCTTTCCTGGCCGATCTTGCCGCCGCGGACGGGCGGCCCTGCCATTCGATCGAGGTCCATTCGACGGAGACCCGGTGATGCAGTACCTGGAGGACGCGGCGGCCGACTGGCCGGGCCGGTGCTGGCCAACTTGCCCGCCGCGATACTGGCGAGATGGCCATACCGCCCTTTTCGCGACACCTTCAACCGTCCGCATCTGACCCGAAGCGGTCATCGGGGATGGCGATATCAGGTGTTTCAGTCTTCGAGATCGCTTGCAATCGGGCGTCGGAACGGTTACCGGATATACAGTGAGACTGTGCATCCGGTAACCGTTCTTGAAAGGCCGAGTATGACGATTGACAACAAGGAGTTGGTTCGCCGCTTCAACATCGAGGTCATTCAGAACGGCAATGAAGCCGCATTCAACGCATTGATGGCGCCGGACTTCATCAATCACGCCGCACCCCAGGGCATGCCTAACGGTCCGGAAAGCATGTGGAACACCTTCCAGAACATTCTTCGGCCCGCCCTGTCGGGCTTGAGGGTGATAATCCATGACCAGATCGCCGAGGGTGACAAGGTCACCACCCGCAAGACAATCAGCGGGGTTCACTCCGCTACACTGGCCGGGATTCCTGCGACAGGACGTGACGTTGCCATCGACGTTATCGATATCGTGCGTGTTCAGGACGGCAAATACGCTGAACATTGGGGCGTGAACACTCTGTCGAATGTTCTTGCTGCACTGTCAAAGGCGTGATTTCAGCCTAGCAAAGCCGTTCGATAATGGGAATTGCGGCTTCAAGCGTCCGTCTATCCTCTTCGGACAGACGTTCCTCTATCAGAGCGGCGATCTTCGATGTCCGAGCTTCGCGGGAGCGAGACAATCCCTCTCGCCCCTTTTCGGTGATCGATAGAAGTTGGCTGCGCCCGTCCGCTGGATTGGGCAATCTGCAAACCAAGCCCTCGGTTTCAAGCTGAGCGGTCACCAGTCGCATACTTTGATGTCGGACATTACGGCAGTTCGCTAGTTCGGCGACACTCAACGGACCGCGTTTTTCAAGAAGCAACAGGGTTTCAGACTGAGATGTCGTTGGCGTATCTGTCTCATTCCTCACGCTGCGTACGAATCTGCTGATAGTATCGCGCAGCCATTCTGCAAGTGCCAGCGCAGTGGCATCTTCTTCGGAGAGGGCTTTGTCGTTAATCAATTGCTTTCTCTGTCCTTGCGGAAATGCGTTGTACATTCCCAATAACCCGGGCGCAACGGAAGTGAAACAGCATCGGCCGTTATGACCGCTCTTGGCGCTTTGCGGACGTTCGGAGGCGCACGGCCGGAAGCCTGCCCCGTCCGACCGGCGCCGGTCAATACTGGTCAACCCGATCCGTGGGGCTGCGGCAACTGACAGGCTGATTGACCCTCTTCCAACTTACCGGCGTCAACCAACTCGGTCGTGTTCCTTGAAGTGGTGTAGGAGCTGCTGTGGCCGCCTGACCATCTGGCCAGACCGGCCGGAGAATCGGATGGGCGACCCGGCTCCTACACCTCGCTCAGGGGCACGATCCACCATGGCCGGTTTATTTATGTCGATAGCCGCAGGTAGAAAGTCGGCAGCACCTCCGGCAGCTTTTCGGCGCGGTCGATCACCATGACGTTGCGCGCCCCGAACATTCGGGTCAGGTAATCGCGGCCCTGCGGATCGAGCCCGATCACGAAGCAGTCGATCCCCCGCGACGCCAGCCCCAGCACGGCACGGCGGGCGTCGTCCAGCAGATAGCGGCGGTCGGCGACGTCGATGTCCGACGGTTCGCCGTCGGTCACCACCAGCAGCAGGCGGCGATGGGTCGATTGCTGCTCCAGCAGCCGTCCGGCATGGCGCAGAGCGGTGCCCAGCCGGGTGGACAGGCCGGCCTTCAATCCGGCCAGCCGCCCCTTGGCCGCGGCATCGTAGGGTTGGCGGAAGGCCTTGATCTGGTAATAGCTGACGTCCTGCCGCCCGTTGGAACGAAAGGCATGGATGGCGAAGGGATCGCCCAGCTCGTCCAGCGCCTGGGCGAACAGGGTCGCGGCCTCCCGCTCCACCGACAGCACGCTGCGTCCGCCCCCGGCGATCGGATCGTCGGTCGAGGCGGAGACGTCGAGCAGCAGCAGGACCGACAGGTCGCGGTTGCGGCGGACCAGCACTTCGTGCACCCGCGGATCGGGAGCCTCGCCGCGGCGGTGGCTGACCATCGCGTCGATGCAGGCGTCCAGATCCATGCGGTCGCCCTCCGGCTGACGGCGCAGGCGCACCGGCCGGCTGACCTTGGCCGAGCGGACCAGCGCGGTCAGCCGGTCGGCGGTCGCCTGATGACGTTCGACGATGCGGGCGATGGCGGCGGGGTCGCCGGTCTCGGTCCGGCGTTCGTTCAGCACGACCCAGTCGGGACGGTCGATGCCGACGCGGTAGTCCCATTCCGGGTAGCGCACCGGCGGGGCGGTGATCTCCTCCTCTCCCACCGCGCGGGCGGGGACATCGGTGGCGGACAGTCTGGCCGGGGTAGCGCCCTCCCCCACCTGATCGTCCGGGCGGCCGTGGTCGCGCTCCTCCTGCTCGGTGCGGAAGGCCTCGAACACGGTTTCGGCATCGCTGGGCGGGGTCGGCGGCGCCTCTCCATGGTCCCACAGGCCGAGATTGTCGTCGCGGTAGGCTGGCTCGACGACGTAATCCTTGGAATTGAATTGCACCCGCATCTGGCCGAGGTCGTTGCCCAGCAGCCCGCCGATCCGGCGGCTTACCGCCGGGCTGTCCCACTCGGACTCCGCCGCGAAGAACAGGCGCCTGCCCTTGGCGACCCAGGCGTCGTCGTCGCGGTAGTCGGGGTCGATCAACGCACGGGCCAGCCGCGCCATCAAAGCGGGCGCGGTGCCGGCGCCGTCCGGCTCGGCGACGTGGAAGGGCCGCCAGACCCGCAGCAGGCCGGGATGCTCGCGCATCGCCAGATACTCGACCCGCGCATCCTCGATCAGCGAGACCAGCGCCAGCTGCATCGGCTTCAGCCCGGCGGCCGGGAAGCGCGGACCGGTGAAGCGCAGATGCGCCCCGGCATGAACCAGGGCGGCGCGGAACAGCGCGCCGGAGCGGCGGCCATCGACGCCGCGGAAGGTTCCGGGCATCCAGATCAGCCCGTCCGACAGGCTGACCCGCCGCGGCGGGTTGCCGGCGGCATCCGGCTTGGCATGGCGGATCGGCACCCGCAACCGCCACAGGGCGACCAGATAGGCGACCAGCCGGCGCTCGACGGAGGAGAAGGCGGTGTCTGCGGAAAATTGGCGCGACTGGTCGTCGGGCATTTGGGCTCCGGTCCTCTTTCCTCTCCCTGAAGAGGGATGGGTCAGGCAATCGCCGCGGACACGGCGGCGGAGAAGGCGTCCCGCACGTCGGCATCGTCGGTGATCGGCAGCACCAGCGCGATCCGGCAGGCAGTCTCCAGCGCGATCCCCTGCGCCACCAGCCGGCCGGCATGGATCAGCATGCGGGTGGAAACCCCCTCCTGCAGTCCATGGCCCTTCAAATTGCGCGAACTTGCGGCGATGCGGACCAGCAAGGCCGCGGTGTCGGCGGCGACGCCCGATTCATGGGCGACGATCTCCGCCTCCACCGCGGCGCCGGGATAGCCGAATTCGATGGCGGCGAAGCGCTGCTTGGTCGATTCCTTCAGGTCTTTCAGGACGCTCTGGTAGCCGGGGTTGTAGGAGATCACCAGCTGGAAGTCCGGATGCGCCTGGACCAGCTCGTTGCGCTTTTCCAACGGCAGGATGCGGCGGGCGTCGGTCAGCGGGTGGATGACGACGGTGGTGTCCTGGCGGGCTTCGACGATTTCGTCGAGATAGCAGATGGCGCCGTGCCGCACCGCCTGGGTCAGCGGCCCGTCGTGCCAGACGGTGCCGCCAGGGTCGAGCAGGAAGCGCCCGACCAGATCCGACGCGGTCATGTCCTCGTGGCAGGCCACCGTCACCAGCGGCCGGCGAAGCCGCCACGCCATATGCTCGATGAAGCGTGTCTTGCCGCAGCCGGTGGGACCCTTCAGCATCATCGGCATGCGCGCCGCATAGGCGGCCTCGAACAGCGCCACCTCCCCGGCGACGGGCCGGTAATAGGGCTCCTCCAGAATCCGGTGTGCGTCCAGCGCCATCGGCGCGTCTCCTTGTGAATGGCCTCGGTCCGGAGAGATGCGGCGGGCGTCCCCTGGCACCCGCCGCGCCGTCCGCCGAATCCTCCGGGAGATTCGGCGGACGGGGTCTCGGTCCTTCAGCGATGCAGTGCGGTCTCCGGGTTGGGGATGCCGTCGATCGGGCATTCCTCGGTCCCGACGGTGCCGCGGGTCATCGCCTCGACGCGGGCGCGGGTCCCTTCCGGATCGTTGATCCAGTCATGGTAGAAGCTGTAGGCGCAGGCCGCCTCGCCCTTGGAATCCTCGCCGGAGTTGATCTTGCCGGTGTAGCCGCGGTGGACCAGCTTGAAGAGGTGGTTCTGCGACTGCATGTTCTTGCGCGCGTCGCGGATCAGCGAGGTGGAGAGCTGGGCGTACTGGATGCCGTTCTCCTCGGTGCCGCACTCGCCCAGCGTCCGGCCGTCGAAGCCGATGATGGCGGAATGGCCGAAGTAGGAATAGACCCCGTCGAAGCCGGCGGCGTTCGCCACCGCGACATAGGTGTTGTTGGCCCAGGCCATCGCCTTGGACATGATGACCTGCTGCTCCTTGGCCGGATACATATAGCCCTGGCAGCGGATGATCAGTTCGGCGCCCTTCATGGCGCAGTCGCGCCAGATCTCCGGATAGTTGCCGTCGTCGCAGATGATCAGGCTGATCTTCAACCCCTTCGGTCCTTCGGTGACGAAGGTGCAGTTGCCGGGATACCAGCCCTCGATCGGCACCCAGGGCATGATCTTGCGGTACTTCTGAACGATCTCACCCTTGTCGTTCATCAGGATCAGCGTGTTGTAGGGGGCCTTGTGCGGATGCTCCTCATGCCGCTCGCCGGTCAGGGAGAAGACGCCCCAGACCTTGGCCTTGCGGCAGGCGTCGGCGAAAATCTCGGTCTCGTCGCCGGGAACCGACGAGGCGGTCTCGTACATCTCCTTCGAATCGTACATGATCCCGTGGGTCGAATATTCCGGGAAGATCACCAGATCCATGCCCGGCAGGCCGACCTTCATGCCCTGGACCATCTCCGCGATCTTGCGGGCGTTGTCGAGGACTTCGGCCTTGGTGTGCAGGCGCGGCATCTTGTAGTTCACGACCGCGACGCCGACGGTGTCCTTGCTGCTGGAAATATCGCCGTGCAACATGGTGCGTTTCCTTCTTCGTCTGTGGATGCTTGGCTTCGTCTGTGGATGCTTGGTCTGTCGATGGACAAGGAGAGGGCGTCCCGTCCCGGTGCGAGGCGGGACGGCGAACCCGTGTTTCGGGGTTGGCGGGAATGGGACCGGAACTGCGGCCTAAACGGCCATGTGCCGGTGCACCAGATCGTCGGTCAGGCTTTCCGTCAGCCCGTGGGCGGCGACCCGCCCCTTGTCGAGCATCAGGAAATGGTCGGAGGCCTGCCGGGCGAACGTCACGTTCTGTTCGACCAGCACGACGGTGATGCCGTACTGGCGGTTCAGGGTCATGATCACGTTTTGGATCTGTTCGACGATGTTGGGCTGGATACCCTCGGTCGGTTCATCCAGCAGCAGGACCTGCGGATTTGCCGCCAGCGCCCGCGCGATCGCCAGCTGCTGCTGTTGCCCGCCGGACAGGTCGCCGCCCTTGCGGTTCAGGTTGTCCCGCAGATAGGGGAACATCTCGAACACCAGGGGCGGGATCTCGCGCTTGCCGTCCGGACGGGCGAAGGTGCCCATCAGGATGTTCTCGCGGATGGTGAATTTGCCGATGATGCCGCGCCCCTGCGGGACGTAGCCGATGCCGAGGCCGGCGCGGCGGTGGGTCGGCTCGCTCCGGATATCGCTGCCACCCAGCCCGATCCAGCCGGTGACGCGGTCGGTCAGACCCATGATGGTCCGCATCAGCGTGGTCTTCCCAACCCCGTTGCGGCCCAGCACGCTGAGCAGGCTGCCTTTGGGCACCGCGAAGCTGACGTTCTGCAACACCGGGCTGCTGCCGTAGAAGGAATAGACGTCGGTCATGTCAAGCATGGGAGATGCCCCCGCTTCCAAGATAGGCCTCGCGCACCTTGGGATCGTTCTCCACATGCCGGATCGATCCTTCGGACAGGCGCTTGCCCTGGTGCAGAACGGTGATGGTCTCGGCGATCTCGCGGACGAAGCCCATGTCGTGCTCGACCACGATCAGCGTGTGCCGGCCGCGCAGCCGCTGGAAGATGCGCGAGGTCTTGCCGGTCTCCTGGATGGTCATGCCGGCGGTCGGCTCGTCCATCAGGATCAGGGCGCTGTCCTGGACCAGCAGCATGGCGATCTCCAGCCATTGCGTCTGGCCATGCGACAGGAAGGCCGCCCTGGTGTCCAGCTCGTCGGCCAGTTCGACGATCTCCAGCACCTCGGCGATGCGCCGGTTGAGGCGGAGGCCGGGGAACAGGCGGATGGTCCGTGCCGGGCTGGGGAGCCGGGAGTGCGCCACCTCCAGATTTTCGCGCACCGTCAGTTCCTTGAATACGCTCGGCACCTGGAACTTGCGGCCCACCCCATGGCGGGCGCGCCGATATTCCGGCGCATGGGTGATGTCCTGACCATCGAGCAGGATGCGCCCGCCGGTCGGCTGGGTGCGGCCGCAGATCAGGTC
Organism: Azospirillum sp. TSH20; assembly: GCF_003115935.1. Taxonomy (NCBI): domain Bacteria; kingdom Pseudomonadati; phylum Pseudomonadota; class Alphaproteobacteria; order Rhodospirillales; family Azospirillaceae; genus Azospirillum; species Azospirillum sp. TSH20. The sequence continues at coordinate 25,761 of NZ_LGQU01000044.1, read as the reverse complement.
CAGGGTGGTGGACTTGCCGGCCCCGTTGGCGCCCAGCAGGCAGCGCAACTCGCCGCGCTCGACCGCCAGATGCAGGCCGTTGACCGCCTTGAAGCCGTCGAAGCTGACTTCCAGCCCGTGGAGTTCGAGATAGGCCATGTCGGTCGTCTCCTTCAGCTCAGCTTGCGGCGGGCGTGCGGCGCATCGGCAAGGGCAGAGGCCGGCGCGGGCCGGGCCGGGCGGGTCAGGCGGTCCGACAGGATGCCGATCAGGCTCGACAACCCATTGGGCAGGAAGACCACCACCAGGATGAACATGCCGCCCAGGATGAGCTGCCAGGTGTCGAGGAAGCTCTCGGACAGGCTGCCCTGCATGAAGTTGACCAGGATGGCGCCGATGGCGGCACCCAGCAGCGAGCCGCGCCCGCCGACCGCCGCCCAGATCACCATCGACAGGCTGAGCGGCACCCCCATGAAGGTGGGCGAGGCGAATTCCAGCACCATGGCGTAGAGCATGCCCGCCACCCCGGCCATGCCGGCCGACACCGCGAAGGCCAGCGACTGGTAGGCGGCGACGTCGTAGCCGAAGAAGCGCACCCGGTCGGCGTCGTTGCGAATGGCCTGGAGGATCAGCCCGGCCTTGCTGCGGGTGAAGACGAGGCCGAGCAGCAGGCACAGCGACAGTGCCCCGGCGGACAGATAGTAGAAGGCCGGGCTGTAGGGATCGAAGGTGATGCTGCCGACCTCCAGCCACGCCAGATCGGTGATGCCGTTGAAGCCGCCGGTGTAGGCCTGCTGGTCGATGAACAGCAGGTTGACCACCGCCAGCATGGCGAGCGTGATGATGGCGACATAGACCCCGGCGATCCGGGCCCGGAACATGAAGGATCCCAGCAGCAGCGCCACCACCACCGGGGCCAGGATGCCGGCCAGCACCGCGAACAGGCTGGAATGGAAGGGCTGCCAGAACCAGGGCAGGTGATCGAGGTTGTTCCACACCATGAAGTCCGGCAGGCCGGCCGACCCGGTGTGGACCGGGCTGGTCTTCAGCTTCAGATGCATGGCGATGGCATAGGCGCCGATGCCGAAGCTGACCCCCTGCCCCAGATTGAGGATGCCGGCATAGCCCCAACTCAAGGCCAGCGCGGCAGCGGCGAGGCCGAGCGCCAGATAGCGGGCGAACTTGTTCAGCAGAAAGGCGTCGGTGACGAAGCTGGGAACCGCCAGGATGACGGCGCAGAACAGGAGATAGACTGCGAACTGCGCATACGGCTTGCTGCGCGACAGGGTCGATTTCGACATAAGCGGGCTCCGGGCGACGGGACTGACCGGGGGACTGGCCCCGTTACGGAGTTCTGGTTGGCGGAGGTTGGAAGGTTGGTCGTCGGGGAACTGGACACTGGTCATTGACTTGGTCCCCCTCACCGGCGCCGCTGATCGACGAACAGACCCTGCGGACGGAAGCGGATCAGGACCACCACCGCCAGGAAGACCAGCGCCTTGGCCAGCGTGTCGTTCAGCAGGAAGGCGATGCCCGCGGTGCCGCTGCCGAGCAGGCCGGAACTGACCACCGTGCCGATCAGGCTGCCGACGCCGCCGACCACCACCACCATGAAGGCATCGACCACGAAGTTGGTGCCCATGTCCGGCGCCACGCTCTTGATCGGCGCCACCAGCGCCCCGGCCAGCCCGGCAAGGCCGGAGCCGAAGGCGAAGGTCAGACTGTAGATCCTGGCGCTGTTGATGCCGTAGCAACTAGCGATCTCGCGGTTCTGGGTGACGGCGCGCAGCTTCATGCCGAACTCGGTCCGCTGGATGATGAACCAGGTCAGCGCCAGCAGGGCGGCGGTCAGCGCCAGGATGAACAGGCGGTAGCTGGGGACGCCAACCCCGGCGATGTCGATGCTGCCGGACAGGAACTCCGGCGTCTGGACATAGCGCAGCTCGGCCCCGGCGGACAGGCGCACCGCCTGTTGCAGCATGATGCCGATGCCCCAGGTCGCCAGGATGGTGTCGAGCGGCCGGTGGTAGAGGAAGCGGACCACCGTGCTCTCGACCACCCAGCCGGCCGCCGCCACCATGAAGAACACCAGCAGCAGGCAGGGGATCAGCGGCAGGCCGAACTGCGACTGGAGGAACCAGGTGCCGTAGGCGCCGAGCATGACGAACTCGCCATGGGCGAGGTTGATGACCCCCATCGCGCCGTAGATGATCGCAAGCCCGAGCGCCACCAGCAGCAGGATCGAAGCGATGCTGAGCCCGGTGAAGAGTTGACCGAAGAAAATATCCATAAGCCCCTCCGACGGGGAGAGCGTCGGGCGACGCCCTCCCCAGCCCGTTCTATTGCTCACGCACCCTTCAGACCGTCCTTGGTGCAGCTCTGGCCCGGATAGGCCCAATAGGGTTCCGGCTTCACCCAATCCGACGATTGCTGGATGACCTTGAACTGGCCGTCGGCCTGGGCCTGGCCGATCTTCGGCCACAGGTAGCAGTGCAGGTTGTCGCCATCGACCTTCACCTTGCCCTGCGGCGCCATGATCTCCAGGCCCGCCGTGGCATCGCGGACGGCGATGGGGGTGATGTCGCCCTTGCCGATCTTCTCGACCGCCTTGCGGAACAGGTGCATCTGGAAATACGCCGCCTCCGACACGAAGTGCGTCACCGAATCCTTGCCGAAGCGCTTCTGGTAATTCTCGACGAAAACCTCGTTCTCCTTGGACTGGTGACCCATGAAGTACGGGGCGGAGGTGAAGTGGCCGGCGGCGTACTCGCCGCCCATCGCCGCGATCTCCACCTCCGACGTGGTCAGGCTGGCCATCGGCATCTTGTCCGGGTTGAAGCCCGCCGCCTTGTACTGCTTGTGCAGCGCGATCACGCTGTCGCCGACCACGGTGGAGAAGATCACGTCCGGCTTGGTCTCGCGGAACTTGTTCAGCACCGAGCCGAACTCCGAATGGCCGAGCGGCACATATTCCTCGCCGACCACCTCGCCGCCCAACTCCTTCAGCAGGATCTTGCAGACGTTGTTCTCTTCCTTGGGATAGATGTAGTTGGAGCCGATCAGATAGAACTTCTTGCCGAAAGTCTTGACCAGCCAGGGGATGAACTCCTTCTGCTGCTGGTTGGGCACCGCCCCGGTGTACATGACGTTCTTCGAGCACTCGCGGCCCTCATAGAGCGTCGGATACCAGTAGAGGTTCTTGCGCTTCTCGAAGACCGGCAGCACCGCCTTGCGCGAGGCGGAGGTGTAGGAGCCGAAGACGCTGACGCACTTGTCGTTCAGCACCAGCTTGTTGGCCTTGTCGGCGAAGGTGGCGGGGTCGGAGGCCGGGTCCTCGACGACCGCGGTCAGCTTCATCCCGTTGATGCCGCCGGCGGCGTTGATCTCGTCGATGGCCATCAGGGTGGCGTTGTGCATCGACTTCTCGACGACCGCGGTGGTGCCGGTCAGCGAGAAGAGGACGCCGACCTTGATCTCGCCGTTCGCCGCCCAGGCGACGCCGCTGTCCTTTATCCAGATGTGCGGAAAGCCGACCGATCCGGCCAATCCGGCGACAGCCGTCGATTTCAGAAAATTACGCCGTGTGAAGGTCATGACGTGTTTCCTCCTCGTTTGCCTGTTCTTGCTGGTTCTTCGGCACAGACAGGAGAGCGCACAAAAAAGCCCCACCCAGGCCGGCGGCCTGCTGGGGCTTCATTGCCTGGCGCAACTCCCGGCGTCATCGGCGGGGGTGTGCCTGGTGCGGTCTCAAGGTGTGTAGGCTGATTTTAAAATATTCAACGAATGGTGGCGTCGATTGTCCAGTATTGTTCCGGCCGACCCCGAATGGATCGGACGCCGGGTAAAAGGAACCGTTGCGCGACAAGAGAGTTGCCGCGTCGGTCCATAAGGATTGAACGGTCGGACTTATCCCTGCACAAACCTGCCCATCGGCCTCCCTCGCATCTGTGGTGCCGGAGTGCGCGTCGGTACATTAGGTTCAAACACAAAAAAACCCCAGCAAGGCTTTCACACCTTCAGGGGCTTCATCGCCTGCCCGTCGATCCGACATCATTGGCGGACGCGAGCGATTTGCTTCACTTGCTTAGTAAGATGCACATCCCACCGCCTTATCGTCAATATCAAAAATGATCAGCGAGTCGGATTTTCCGCCATCAGCATTTCGCTGGCGTCGATGATGGCGGCGGCGACCGCCTCGATGGTCGTCCGCCGGGCCATGGCGCGTTCGCGGATGAAGCGGTAGGCTTCCTCCTCGGTGATCCGCCGCTGCTCGATCAGGATCGCCTTGGCCTTGCTCACCTTCTTGATGCCGTCCAGCCGCTGCTCGACCTTCTGGAGGCGCTTGCGCATGCCGCGCTCGCCCTCCGCGGCACGGTGGGCCATGAACATGGTGGTCAGCAGGCCGAAGGCGCGGATCGGCTTGCTGACGAAGCCGCGCACCCCGTAATCGACCAGCGCCTTCAGCACGGTCGGGCTCTCATAATCGAGCACGGCGACGATCGGCGGTCCTTCGTCGGCGGTGGACCAGGACAGCCGACCCTGCCCCGACAGCAGCCGGGTCATGTCGAGGAAGATCAGATCGACACCGCTGGGGCGGTCCTTGGGCGGCGGCCATTCGGCTCGGGCCTGACAGCCGATGCGGTGGAGCTGGCGCAACAGCTCCTCCGCCTCGGCGTCCTGCGGGTGGATGACCACGACGCGAAAGGAACGGATGTCGCGGAGCAGGTTGATCGACATGCGGCGTTTGCCCCGTTTGCAGTCAGACCGTGGCCTGCCGCCGCCAGCGGATGTTCGCCTCGCCGGCAACGTTATGATCCACCAGATAGGGATCGGGCTTCATCGCCACCAGCGACTCCGCGACGATCTCGAACCGGCCATCCGCATCGACCCGGCCGACGCGTGGCCACAGGTAGGTGTGGTTGTTGTCGGGATCGATCCGCACCCGCCCCTGGGGCGCATCGAACTCCTGCCCGAAGATGGCGTCGCGCAGCCGGTCGGTGTCCATGCAGTTGGCGATGCGCAGAGCCTGGGCGAACAGGTGGACCTGGAAATAGGCGGCCTCGCACGACGCGTTGGTCCGCTCGTGCTCCCCGAACCGCTCGCGGTAGCGGGCGACGAAACGGCGGTTCGCCTCGCTGTCGATGGAATCGAAATAGGGGGCGGCGGTGACGTGCCCGCGCGAGGCGGCGACGCCGATGTCGCTGATTTCCGCCTCGCTGGTGGTCAGGCTGGCAATCGGCATCCGCGCCGGATCGAACCCAGCCTCGGCATAGGCGTGGTAGAGGTGGGCGGTGGCGGCGCCGACCACCGTGGAGAAGATGAAGTCCGGCTCCTTGCGCCGGATGTCGCGGATGACCGGGGCGAACGCCTTCTGCGTCGCATTCAGCGGCAGGTACTTCTCGGCGAGGATCTTGCCCGACCGCTGGAGCACCAACTCCCGCATGATCCGGCTGGATTCATAGGGATAGATGTAGTCCGATCCCACCATGTAGACGCGGCTGCCATATTCCCGCGTCAGATAATCGGCCAGTTGCCGGCCGTTCTGGTTGGGGGCGGCGCCGGTGTAGATGACGTTGCGCGAGCATTCGAACCCTTCGTAGAGGGTCGAATAGAGCAGCAGCCCGTTGCGCCGCTCCACCACCGGAAGGATCGCCTTGCGCGTGCTCGACATATAGCAGCCGAACAGGACGCTGACCCGCTCCTCGGTCATCAGCCGTTCGGCGAGAGCCGCGAACACCGCCGGATCGGATTGCGGATCCTGGACGATCGGCAGGATCTCCCGGCCGTTGACCCCGCCGCCGGCATTGATCTCCTCGATCGCCATCAGCGTGCCCTGGAGCTGGGTGCGTTCGATTCCCGCCGTGACCCCGGTCTGCGAGAACAGCACGCCGACTCTCCACGGTTCACCGCTCTTGGGGGTACAATCCATCTGCATCCACCTCTTCGTCGCACTCACGCCGCAACCCGCGCTCAGACCAACCGGTGGCTATCCGGTTGCGAATAAAACAAAAAAAGCCCCAATCAGGGCTGTCGGCCCGGATTGGAGCGCCATTGCTCCGGCCCGCTCCATCACGTCGGAACCCCGCTGAAACCCAGCCGCGGCCCCCTGGCGTGACGTCGGACAGATATGGACTTGCATACTATGACAAGGACGGATTGTTTGGCGACTCCTGTTTTGCGCGGGTCTACGGGTTCCGGGAGCGACGGCCGCCCGTCAGGGTGACAGGCGACGCGTCGGGCGGCCTCAGCAGGACGGAGTCGACACCGATCCAGCGGCAGAGCACCGGACAGGTGCCGGCATGGGCGACGATGGTGCGAAGTGCGGCATCACCGTGATGGCAAAGGGCGATGCCGCTCGCGGGCGGGCTTTCGTCGACGTCGTGCTCTCCCCGCCCGCTGAGGCCTCCGATCAGGCGGCGCGGACGGTCGACAGGAAGTCCTCGACCTCGCTGCGCAGCCTGACCGTTTCGCGGACCAGACCGCTGGAGGCGGACAGCACGCCCGACGCGGCGCTGCCGGTCTGGCCGACGGTCTGGGCGACGCCGGCGATGTTGCTGTTGACCTCCGCCGTGTGGCGGGCGGCCTGCTGGATGTTGGCGCCGATGTCCTTGGTGGCGGCGCTCTGCTGCTCCACCGCCGAAGCGATGGCGGTGGCGATGTCGCTGACCGAGGTGATGGTGCTGCCGATGCCCTGCACCGCCGTCACCGTATTTCCGGTGAATTGCTGGATTTCCTGCACCTTGGCCTGGATGTCTTCGGTGGCCTTGGCGGTCTGGTTGGCCAGCGCCTTGACCTCCGAGGCGACGACGGCGAAGCCCTTGCCGTGCTCGCCGGCGCGGGCCGCCTCGATGGTGGCGTTCAGCGCCAGCAGGTTGGTCTGGCCGGCGATGGCGTTGATCAGTTCCACCACCTGTCCGATCTCCTGGGCGGCGGACGCCAGGCTCTGGATCATGCCGTCGATCTTCGTGGCTTCATCCACCGCACGGCCGGCGACGCTGGTGGACATGGTCACCTGACGGCCGATCTCGGCGATGGAGGCGAACAGTTCCTCCGTCGCGGCGGCGACGGTGTTGACGTTGCTGCTGGCCTGTTCGGAGGCCTGCGACACCGCCTGCGCCTGGGTGCCGGAGCGGTCTGCGGCGGTGGCCATGCCGGAGGCGGTTTTCTCCATCTCATGCGCCGCGGCGGCGACGGCGGCAACCATCCCCATCACGCGGGCCTCGAACTGGGCGGCCATGTCGAGCAGGGCGGCGCGGCGTTCGGCCTCGGTGCGATCCTTCTGCGCTTCGGCTTCCGCCTGGAGACGGCGGACTTCCAGCCCGTTGCGCTTGAACTCCTCCAGCGCGCGGGCAAGCGTGCCGACCTCGTCGCTGCGGTCCTGGTGGTTGATCGCGACGGACAGGTCGCCGGTGGAAATGCGGTTGGTGGCCTGGGTCAGCTGCAGGATCGGCGTGGTGATGCGCCGGCCGATCCACACGGCAAGGCCGAGGCTGACCGCCGCCAGCACCGCGATCACCGCGGCGATGTTCAGCATGGTCTGCAGGCGCGCGGCGGCCACCGTGTCGAGATAGACACCGGAGCTGACCACCCAGCCCCAGCCCTTGGTCAGCTTGGAATAGGCGGATTTCTCCACCGGATCGCTGGAGCCGGGCTTGGGGAAGGAGAAGGAGGAATAGCCGCCGCCGGATTCGGCCGCCTTGATCTCGTCGCGCACGAACAGCCGGCCGCTCTTGTCGGTGCTGTCCCACATCGCCTTGCCTTCGACCTGCGGGTTCAGGTGGGCCAGGATGTTGCCCTTGCGGTCGAGGATCAGCGCATATTCCGATCCGTCGTAGCGGGCCGACCGCGCGATGTCGAGCGCCAGCTTCTGCGCGTCGGCGACCGGCAGCTCGCCGGAGGCGGCCCGCTGCTCGAACCGTTCGATGATGGAGGTCACCATCTCCACCGCGACGCGGGCGCGGGCTTGGCGCTCCTCCATCATCACGGTGCCGAGCGTCCTGGCGGTCATGGCCCCGGCGCCGACCAGCGCCAGGACGGTGATCAGGGGCAGCAGCAACAGGCGCCCCCGGATACCACGCAATGCGGAAATCATGTCTCTCTCGTCCCTCGGCGTCTGGCGTCTTGCTGGATAGGCCCTGTCGGAACGGCCGAGCCGGCGCCGCACCCGCTGGTGAGACGCCGGCCGGGCCGACTGCAAGATTATTCCATTCAGACTTTCACATATGGTTTACGTGCTACACCATTTGGTCAGCGGTTCACCACTTTCGGCGGCAGGGCGTAGACCAGCAGAGCGCCGATCAACAAGCAGCCGGAGAAGAACCACAGGGCGGCGTTGCTGCTGCCGGTCAGGTCGATGACGATGCCGATCAGCGAGTTGCTGACCAGCCCGGCGATGCTGGCGAGCGAGATCGCCATGGCGAAGCCGGTGGCCGCCGCCGTGCCCTTCAGGAAGGTAGCCGGCAGGCTGAAATAGGCCGGAAGCGGACCCAGCACGCCGACCGACGCGATGGTGAACAGCGCCACGGTGGCGACGAGGTTCTCGGCGAAGAAGGTGCTGGCCGCCATGGCGGCCGAGGCGGCCAGGAAGGGGACGATGATGTGCCAGCGCCGCTCGCGCATCCGGTCGGAACTGGCGCCGATCAGCAGGATGCCGATCACGGCCAGGATGTTGGGGATCATCGTCAAGAGGCCGATGTGGAACGGGTCGACCACGCCGGTCTTGCGGATGAAGGTGGGCAGCCAGAAGCCGATGGCGTAAGCGGTCAGCAGGATGGCGAAATCGATACCGCCCAGCATCCACACCTTCAGGTTCAGCAGCCCTTCCTTGAAACTGTGGCCGGCATGCTTGGCTTCCGAATCGTCGCCATGCAGGTCGGCGGCAATCCGGGCCTTCTCATCGCCCGACAGCCACTTGGCATCGCGGAAGGAGTTGGGCAGCGCCACGAAGGTCAGGAAGCCGAGAAGCACGCTGGGGATCGATTCCAGCAGGAACAGCCACTGCCAGCCGCGCAGGCCCTGGACATGGTCGAAATGGCCCATGATCCAGCCCGACAGCGGGCCGCCGATCACGCTGGACAGCGGCAGGCCGATGACGAACAGCGCCATGATACGGCCGCGGCGATAGGTCGGGAACCACAGCGTCAGGTAATAGAGCACGCCCGGCAGGAAGCCGGCCTCGGCCGCGCCCAGCAGGAAGCGGACGATGTAGAACTGCGTCGGGGTGGAGACCAGCATGGTGGCGGCCGACAACAGGCCCCAGGTGATCATGATGCGGGCGATCCACAGCCGCGCGCCGACCTTGGTCAGCACGAGGTTGCTCGGCACCTCGAACAGGATGTAGCCGACGAAGAACAGGCCGGCGCCCAGACCATAGGCCGCCTCGCTGAACTGGAGGTCGCCCATCATCTGCAGCTTGGCGAAGCCGATGTTGATGCGATCGAGATAGGCTGCCAGATAGCAGAAGCAGAGGAAGGGAATGAGGCGCCAGGTGATCTTCTTATAAAGCTGATCCGCATCGACGGACTGCGCCGCGCCCAAAACTGCATTGGGTGCGGCATTCGCTGTTGTCGTCTGGGCATAAGACATGCTGTCTGTCTCCTTACGCTGATCGCGTTGTGAACCCGTCCTGTTTTTGCATGCCGGCGCCGCCTGTCTCGGGTGCGGCGCCGGGTGTCGGTCCCGGTTTTCTTTTTATTGTTCCTGAACTGCTCATCCCCCTCTCCCCCCGGGGAGAGGGTCGGGGTGAGGGGGATGCATTGCGTGGATTCTCTATGGCACGGAGGTGCGCGACTCTTGAGGATCCTCGCCGCGCGCCCCCCTCACCCTAACCCTCTCCCCGGGGGGGAGAGGGGATGTCCCCGCACCCTCACCGGCCGAACCGGTCGAGCACCTCCTGCTTGCTGACCACATCGCCGTATTTGCTGTCGATGTCGAACAGGTTGGCCTCGTGCGGGCCATCGTGGCGGTCGCCGACGCACTCGCGCACGACGATGGTGCGAAAGCCGTGTTGGACCGCGTCGACGGCCGTGGCGCGGATGCAGCCGCTGGTCGAGCAGCCGGTCAGCACCACCGTGTCGACGCCCATCGCATGCAACATCGGGGCGAGGCTCGTGCCGAAGAAGGCGCTGGCATACTGCTTGGAGATCACCACCTCGTCGGCTCGCGGCGTAACCTCCGGGCAGAAGGCGGCGAGCGGGTTGCCCTCCACCATATCCTTCATCACCGGGGCCTTGCGCACCCACATGCCGCCATCGGCGAAATGGCCGGGATGGTAGCGGATGTTGGTGTGGACGACCGGCACGCCATGGCGGCGGGCGGCGTCCAGCAATTCCACCGTCTCCGCCACCGCGCTCACCACGCCGGGGGCGTAGAGCGGCGCGCCTTCGGTGGTGTAGCCCTGCATGAAGTCGATCACCAGCAGGGCCGGCCGCTCGCCGAAGCCGATCCGGTTGCCCCAGACGCCCTTGTAATTGTCGGATGCGCTTTGCCCGTCGGTCATGTGGTCGCTCCTCAGTAAGCGCCGGACAGCAGGGCGCCGGCGCCGGGCACGACCGGCTCCAGCTTCAGCGCCTTCAGCATGGCGTAGGTCGTGGCGATGGCGGCGGTCAGCACCGGCTTGCCGGTTTCCGCCTCCACCCGCGGCACCACCGGCAGCGACGGCATCTGCACGCAGGCGGACAGAACGACCACGTCCACGCCCTCCAGGTTCATGCCGCGCACGATGTCCGGCAGGTTGTTGGGATCGTGGCGGGCGACGTCGAGATTGTCGGGGATCTCCAGCGCGCGCCAGTCCTGCACCTCGAAGCCTTCGGCGCGGATGTAGTCCACCACCAGCTCGGTCAGCGGGCGCATGTAGGGGGCGACGATGGCGATGCGCTTGGCGCCCATCACCTTCAGCCCGTCGACCAGGGCGCCGGCGCTGGTGACCACCGGGGCCGGCGCGTCGTTCTCCAGCGTCTTGCGCGCAAGACGCGCCTCGGAATCGCGATGATAGCCCAGGCCCATCGACATGATGGCGACGAGGCAGGCATAGCCCAGCACATCGACGCGGGCGTCCGACAGCTCGACGGCGCAGCGGTCGGACTCGGCGTCCATCGCCGCCAGCTCTTCCTTCTTGACCGTCTTCATCCGCATGCGGGCGGAATGGAAGGTGAAGCGTTCGGGACGGATCGCCTGACGCGCGGTCAGCATGGCCGGGATTTCCGTTTCCATGGTGACGTTGGAGCTGGGGACGATCTGGCCGATGCGGTACAGCGAAGACATGGGATTGGTTCCTGTGTGTCAGGCGAGCGGATGACCGAGGCTGTCGCCGAAGGCGGCGAAGAAGCCGTCGAGGTCGTCCCAGGGGATCATGTGCCCGGCGTTGGGGACGCGGGCGATGCGGATGGCGGGCTGGAGGCGGGCGATCTCCTCCTCGTCTTCCGGTTGGATGACGCCGCCGCGGCCGGCGACGATCAGCAGCGCCGGAACCGGCAGCTTCGGCAGGTCGGCATGGATGTCGTCCTGGTGGAAGCCCTCATAGGCCCGGACGATGGCCGGCTCGTAGCAGGTGTGCAGCCATTCCGCGCGCAGCCGCAGCTGCTCCTCCGTCCAGGTCGGGCAGAAGGCGCGCATGGCGTCGGCATCCATGCCCTTCAGCGACTGGCGGATCGAATCGACGTACCAGGGCAGGCCGCTGGGATAGGACCGGCGGCCGGGGCCGGAGACCGGCGGGTCGATCAGCACCAGCTGGCGCAGGCCCTTCGCATTTCCGCGCACCGAGGCGCGGATGGCGAAGCGGGCGCCCATGGAATGGCCGACCAGGACGTAATCGGTCAGGCCAAGCGCGGCGACGAAGGCGTTCACGTCGTCGGCACAGGCATCGATGCCGTAATCCAGATGCGGACCGCTTTCCGACAGACCACGCCCGCGCACGTCCAGCACATAGGTGTCGAACTGCTGCCCGAAGCGCTCGGCGACGAAGCCCCAGGTGACGGCCGGGCTGGTGATACCGGGGATCAGAACGATGGCCGGGCGGCCGGCATGCCGCTCCCCGCCATAGCGCAGGTAATGCTGGCGGATGCCGTTGGCCTGGACGTTGGCGCCGTAGAGGAAGGTCGAGGCGGTCATGCCGCGATGCCTTCGCGCAGCGGCTGCTCATACACGTCGTAGCCGAAGACCCAGGCGGGATCCTCCTGATTGCGCAGGAAGGTGTTGGCGTTGGACACCGCCTGCACACGGGTCGCGCGGTCCTTGCGGTTGGCCTCGTACAGGGCGAAGGCGGTGCGGTAGTCGGTCAGGCCGGTTTCGGAAAGGCAGCGGGTCAGCATCGCCGCGTCCTCGATCGCCATGCCGGCGCCCTGCGCCATGTGCGGCTTCATCGGGTGGCAGGCATCGCCGAGCAGAACCAGCCGGCCGCGGCTCCACAGCGGCAGCGGGTTGCGGTTGCGCAGCGGCCATTTGGTGACCTCTTCCGTGCACTCGATCAGCGCCTGGACGGTCGGGTGATAGCCCTGGAACGCCTCGAACATCTCCTCACGGCTGCTGTCGACGAAGGCCTCCTGGAAGTCCCAGGCCGGATGCGGCACGCCCGTGACGTAGTAGTATTCGTCGCGCTTCCCGGTGGTGAAATAAACCATCATGTGACGGTCCTCGGTCCACCACTTGATGCAGTCCTCGAAGGTCAGGTCGTATTTGGCGAGCTGATCGCCGCGGATCAGGGCGCGGTGGGCGACCCAGCCGCTGTAGTTCGGCGCCTCGACGCCCAGCAGGGCCTCGCGGATGCGGGAGTTGATGCCGTCGGCACCGATGACGATGTCGGCGCGCGCCTCGGTCCCGTCGGCGAAGGTCAGGCGCACGTCGTCGCCGCTGTCGGTGATGGTTTCCAACCGCTTGTCGAACTGGACGGTGCCGGGGGCCAGCGTGTCCATCTGCAGCAGATGCATGTCGCCGCGGTGAACGGTGACATAGGCGGCGCCGTACTCACGCTTGGCGAAGTCACCCAAGGGAATGCGCGACAGGTAATCGCCGGTGAAGCCGTCGCGGCTGAACCAGAAGTCCGGCTTGGAGCCCATCGCCTCCAGCGGCTTTTCGATGCCAAGGCGGCGGAACACCTTCATCACGTTGGGACCGACATGAATCCCCGCGCCGAGCCGGGAGAATTCAGGCGCCTGTTCGTAGACATCCACCTGGAACCCGGCCTGCTGCAGGAGCCCGGCGGCGGCGGCTCCGCCCAGGCCGGCCCCGACGATAGCGATTCTCTGAGTCTTTCCCATGGATATGGCCCTTTGCTGACGTGGGGGTGTTCGGTCGGCGCCGCCGAAGGGCTCGCGACCGGATGCAAGGGTGCGGGAGGAGTGTCCGGGGGCTTCTCGCCCCGGCTCCGGCCGTCGACCGTTGCATTGAACTCGATATGAAGTGTGTACGCTGTTTCAGCTTGCCATGCAACACAATTCGCCATACAACGCTACTCAGCCTTTGCGGGGCGGGCAGGGCCGTTTGCGGCACGGAGTGACCACGATTTAGCCTTGTTCAGCCTCATTTTAAATCAGGGTTGCCTATTTAACGTTCATATCGACACGGCGGCGGCGAAGGGTTTACCACCTTACTGTTCGTGGTCGAATTAAGCTTATACGCTCTATATATCCTGGTCAGCCCGCCGCGATGATCGGCGGTTGTCCACCCGAAAACACGGCCCGGATCGCGCTTCAGCGACTATGGCCACCAAGATTGGGAGAGATGAGATGCCGGTGAGTGATCGCGAACTGACGCAGATGTTCGAACGGGTTCTGACCCTGTCCAAGGTGGACAAGACCCAGAGCGTCGCTGTGCTGAAAAGCGACTATTCCAACCCGCGCATCGTGCGCGCCGCGATGGACGCGGCACAGCGCCTGGGCGCGAACGTCTACGGGGTCGAACTGCCGGCCTTCAACCACCCGCGCGCCATGGGCATGGACATGACCGCCTATTGCGGCGACACGCCCCTGACCGGCAACCTCGCCGCCCAGCGCGCGCTGGAGGCGGCCGACCTGATCGTCGACACCATGATGCTGCTGCATTCGCCGGAACAGGAGCAGATCCTGAAGACCGGCACCCGCATCCTGCTGGCGGTCGAGCCGCCGGAGGTGCTGGCCCGCATCCTGCCGACCGAAGAGGACAAGATCCGCGTCAACGCCGCGGCGGAGCGGCTGAAGCGCGCCCGCTCCATAACCGTGACCTCCAAGGCCGGCAGCGATTTCCGCGCGACGCTCGGCCAGTATCCGACGGTGACGGAGTACGGATTCGCCGACGAGCCGGGCCGCTGGGACCATTGGCCGAGCGGCTTCCTGTTCTCCTGGCCGGACGAGGACAGTGCCGAAGGCACGCTGGTTCTCGACGTCGGCGACATCCTGCTGCCCTTCAAGACCTATGTGCGGGAGAAGGTGACGTTGGAGATCGAGGAGGGCTTCATCCGCCGCATCCATGGCGGGTTCGAGGCGGAATACCTGCGCGACTACATGGCCTACTTCAAGGATCCGGAGGTCTACGGCATCTCCCACATCGGCTGGGGCCTGCAGCCGCGGGCGCAATGGACGGCGATGGGGCTGCACGACAAGAACGACGGCATGTGCATGGACGCGCGCGCCTTCTACGGAAACTTCCTGTTCTCCACCGGCCCGAACACCGAGGTCGGCGGCAGCCGCAAGACCCCCTGCCACATGGACATCCCCTTGCGCGGCTGCGACATCCTGCTGGACGGCGAGCCGGTGGTGCTGGCCGGCGACGTGGTGGCGCCGGAAGCCTCCAGGGCATGACGTGCGGCATGAGGGCGGAAGCCCGCCACCCTTCCCTGCCCCCGCCGCCGCTGCTATCGTCCGCTACCCACCGGTCCACCGCATGTTGACCCCGATGACCCAAGACCTGTTGCCTGAAGACGGTACCGACGCTGGCTCCGGAGAAGCCGATTACGTCTTCTCCGACCAGATCGGCCATCTGCTGCGGCGGGCCTATCAGCGGCACCTCGCCATCTTCCAGCGCAACGCCTGCGATCCGCAACTGACCTCGGTGCAGTTCGTCACGCTCTGCGCCATTCGCGACAACGGGCCGAGTTCGCTGATCGAGTTGGTGAAGTCCACCGCCATCGACCAGGCGACGATCCGCGGCATCGTCGACCGGCTGAAGGCGCGCGGGCTGATCCGCCAGACCTCCGACGCGCAGGACCGCCGCAAGGTCATCAACTGCCTCACCGACGAGGGGCGGCAACTGCTGGAGGACATGGTGCCCTGCGCCAAGCGGATCAGCGAGTTGACCATGGGACAGCTGAACCCGGCGGAACGGCTAGCCGTCACCCATGTCCTGCAGAAGATGATCGCACAGGACGGGGAGGAGTAACCTCCCGCCGACGCCTTCCAAACAAGACTCCCGCGGAGGCCCGCGGGGATGCGGGACCTATCGCACCGGACGGACGCTTTATGGAAAAGACCATCGCGCTGCGGGTGAATGGCCGCGCCGTCTCGGTGACGGCGATGGCCGATACGCCGCTGCTCTACATCCTGCGCAACGATCTGGTCCTGAACGGGCCGAAGTACGGCTGCGGGCTCGGCGAATGCGGGGCCTGCACCGTCATCCTCGACGGCGTCGCCGCGCGGTCCTGCGTCATCCCGCTGGCGGGGGTGGAGGGGCGCGAGGTGGTGACGCTGGAAGGACTGGGCAGCAGTGCCGCCCCGCACCCGGTCCAGCAGGCCTTCATCGACGAGCAGGCCGCCCAGTGCGGCTATTGCATGAACGGCATGATCATGACCGCCAAGGCGCTGCTCGACCGCAATCCGACCCCAACCATGGACGAGGTGCGCCGCGCCCTGTCCGGCAATCTGTGCCGCTGCGGCACCCATGTCGAAATCCTGCGCGCCGTCATGCGGGCCGCGCGGCTTCTCTCCTCCCCCGGAGCACATCATGACGATCAACCCAACGCCCGGCCCGACGCCCGAAACGCAATCCCAGCCGACGCCGACCCGTGCGGAGTTGATGGCGGCGACCGGCGTCCTGCTGATCGTTGACGAGATCCAGCCGCCCTCCGGCTTGGTCGCCAAGGGCGGCATCGCGACGCCGAAGCCGCCGGAGACCGCCCTGTTCCTGGCGGTGCGTGACGACGGGCAGGTCTTCGCCTTCAACGGCCATGTCGATCTCGGCACCGGCATCCAGACGGCGCTGACCCAGATCGTCGCGGAGGAGCTGGACCTGCGCATGGACCAGCTGCGCATGGTGCTGGGCGACACCGGCCGGACGCCGAACCAGGGCGCCACCATCGCCAGCGCCACCATCCAGATCTCCGCCGTGCCCCTGCGCAATGCGGCAGCCGAAGCGCGCCGTTTCCTGCTGGAGCGCGCCGCCGCCCTGTTCGGCGTGCCGGCGGGCGAGTTGCGGGTCGAAGAGGGCGTGGTGATCGCCGGCGACGGCAACCGCCGCATCTCCTACGGCGAACTGGTGCGGGGCGAGCGGGTGGAACTGCGCATCAGCGGCAAGGCCCCGCTGAAGGCGCGCGAACAGTACAAGCTGGTCGGCAAGGGCGCGCCGCGCGTCGACATCCCGGCCAAGGCGACCGGCGAATTCTCGTATGTCCACGACCTGCGGCTTCCCGGAATGCTGCATGGCCGGGTGGTCCGCCCGCCCTATGCCGGCATCGACAGCGGCGAGTTCGTCGGCAACAGCCTGGAAAGCGTCGATGAGGGCTCCATCGCCCACATCCCCGGCGTCGTCAGGGTGGTGGTGCTTCGCGACTTCGTCGGCGTGGTGGCGGAGCGCGAGGAGCAGGCGATCAAGGCCGCTCGCGAGCTGAAGATCACCTGGAGGCCCTGGACCCGCAAGCTGCCCGACCTGTCGAACCTTGCCCAGGCGCTGCGCGAGAACCCCAGCACGCCGCGCAAAGTGCTGGACAAGGGCGACGTCGATGCCGCGCTTGCCGCCGCCGATCAGCGGATGACGCGCACCTATGTCTGGCCCTACCAGATGCACGGCTCGATCGGGCCGTCCTGCGCCGTCGCCGACTGCAAGGAAGATCATGCGACCGTCTGGTCCGGCACCCAGAACCCGCATCTGCTGCGCGCCGACCTCGCCTGGCTGCTGGAATGGCCGGAGGAGCGGATCGACGTGGTGCGAATGGAGGCTGCCGGCTGCTATGGCCGCAACTGCGCCGACGACGTGGCGGCGGATGCGCTGCTGCTGTCGCAGGCGGTCGGCCGTCCGGTGCGCGTCCAGCTGACCCGCGAGCAGGAACATCTGTGGGAGCCGAAGGGCACCGCGCAATTGATGGAGGTCGATGGCGGCATCAGCGCCGATGGCGGCATCGTCGCCTACGACTTCGCCACCAGCTACCCGTCGAACGGCGCGCCGACCCTGGCGCTACTGCTGACCGGGCGGGTCGATCCGGTGGCGGCGGTGTTCGAGATGGGCGACCGCACCTCCATCCCGCCCTACGATTACGAGAACATGCGGGTGGTCATCAACGACATGGCCCCCATCGTCCGCGCCTCCTGGATGCGCGGCGTGTCGGCGATGCCCAACAGCTTCGCCCATGACAGTTACATCGACGAGCTGGCCTTCGCCGCCGGGGTCGATCCGGTGGAGTTCCGCCTGCGCCACCTGCGCGAGGACGAACGCGCCGCCGACCTGATCCGCGCCGTCGCCGGCCGCGCCAACTGGCAACCGCGCACCGCCCCGCAGCAGACCCCGCCGGAAGGCGACGTGCTGCGCGGTCGCGGCTTCGCCTATGCCCGCTACATCCACAGCAAGTTCCCCGGCTTCGGCGCCGCCTGGGCGGCCTGGGTGGCGGACGTGGCGGTGGACCGCAAGACCGGCGAGATCGCGGTGACCCGCGTGGTGGTCGGCCATGACGCCGGGCAGATGATCAATCCCGACGGCGTGCGCCACCAGATCCACGGCAACGTCATCCAATCGACCAGCCGCGTGCTGAAGGAACAGGTGGAGTTCGAAGACTCGGTGGTCGCTGCCAAGGAGTGGGGCGGCTATCCGATCATGACCTTCCCCGAGGTGCCGGACATCGACGTGCTGATGATGCCGCGCGAGAACGAACCGCCGCTGGGATCGGGCGAATCCGCCTCCGTGCCCAGCGCGGCGGCCATCGCCAACGCCATCTTCGACGCCACCGGCATCCGCTTCCGCGAGTTGCCGATTACTGCGGAACGGGTGCGGGAGGCGCTGAACGGCCCGTCCGAGCCGGTCCCTCCCTCCCCGCCGGAAGCGGCCAAGCCGCGCAAGCGCGGCTGGAAGGCATGGCTCGGCGCCTCGCTGACCGGCTTATGCGGGGTGATGATCGGCATGGCGAGCAGCGCCCTGCCCTTCCGCGCCGAGATCGCCCCGGTGGCGCCGCCATCTGCCGGGCTGTGGTCGTCCGCCACCATCGAACGCGGGCGGCAATTGGCGGCACTCGGCGACTGCGCGGTCTGCCACACGGTGGAGAATGGTGCGACCAACGCCGGCGGTCGGCCGTTCGAGACGCCGTTCGGCACCGTCTACAGCACCAACATCACGCCGGACCCGGACAGCGGGATCGGGCGCTGGTCCTTCGCCGCCTTCGACCGGGCGATGCGCGAGGGGATCAGCCGCGACGGCCGGCATCTCTATCCGGCCTTCCCCTACACCGCCTTCCGCAACATGACCGACGACGACATGCAGGCGCTCTACGCCTACATGATGACGCAGCAGCCGGTGCGCAGCGAGACGCCGGCCAACACCATGCGCTTCCCCTTCAACCTGCGCCCGATGATGGCGGGGTGGAACACGCTGTTCCTCAACCGCGAGACTTACAAGCCGGACCCGCAGAAGACTGCGGAGTGGAACCGCGGCAACTATCTGGTCAACGGCCTCGGCCACTGCGCCGCCTGCCACAGCCCGCGCAACGCGCTGGGGGCGGAGAAGCTGGGCGACGCGTTCCTGGCCGGAGGCACGGTCGATGCCTGGGAGGCGCCGGCCCTGAACGGTCTGTCCAAGGCGCCGAAGCCCTGGACGGAGGACGACCTGTTCACCTATCTGCGCACCGGCTTCTCCCAGCGCCATGGCGTCGCCGCCGGCCCGATGGCCGCGGTGGTGCACGAGCTGTCCACCGTGCCGGAGGCGGATGTGCGGGCGATGGCGGTCTATCTCGCCTCCCTGGGCGGCGAGGTGGGCGGTGATGCGGTGGAAGCGCCTGCAGCCGCCCCCGCCCCCGTCAGTTCCGCCAATGGAGAGCGCATCTTCAACGGCGCCTGCCAAGCCTGCCACAGCGACGGCGAAGGGCCGACGCTGTTCGGCGTCAGCCCCTCCATGGCGGTGAACAGCAACGTCCACAGCGACAGCCCCGACAATCTTGCCCGCGTCATCCTGCACGGCATCCAGAACCCGGCGACCCGCGACCTCGGCTATATGCCGGCCTTCCGCGACAGCCTGTCCGACCGCCAGATTGCGGATCTGATGGCGTATCTGCGCGGCCGCTTCGCACCGGACAAGGCGGCCTGGACCGACGTGGCGAACGCGGTGACGAGGGCGCGGGCCAATCCGGGGACGCATTGACGAGGAGGCCAGCGCCTTACGTTGGGTACGATCCACTGCCAGCCGAGCCGACCACGCTCGTTGATCATCTGGATGTGGCGGCCGCGTTGGCTGGGGTGCTCCCGGTCGTGTCGCTCGCCACCGCGCTCGAGCGCGGCGGGACGATCACCTTGGCGTACGGGCTTTGGGCGGTTACGGCACGGTAGACCGCTTCGCCGTCGTAGGCGCCGTCCGCCAGCATCTCGCCGGTATCGGGATCGACGGCCGCGCATTCACTTGGTTGGAAGCGGCCGGGGAAAGAGCCGAAACCTGATGCGGTTCGGAGACCCAGCCAAACGCCGTTTCACGCTCCCTGAACATTCAGCGATGGCGTGTGATCACCCAGATCGGCAAACCAATCCTCCCCCTGGCTGTAAGCCGACGCAAGGGTGACGTCCTGCGCCGGCGTGAGCACGTCATCGACGGCGCTGAGCAGTGCGGTCTCTTCCTTCTGGATATGGAGAACGAGTCCGTCGATCAGTTGGTGTCCGAAATGGCGGAAGACCGGCCAACTTTCCTCATCGAAGCCCTCACGCAGAGCCAGGGCGCACAGTCGGGCGAGGCGGCGGACAAGTGGGCGCAGAGCTTCATGGTCGGCCTCCAGGTCAGCCGTCATCTCGTAGGCGCCGGCGGTGGCGATGGGCGGGAAGAGTCCCTGTTCCTCCAATATGAAATGCCGTTCAAGGTCTTGGCCCAGTTCCTTGCCAAGGGTGGCCAGCAGAGCGCGGCCGTCCACGTCGAGAGTCGGGACGTCGTCCTCCGGAGTGCGTTGGAGGTAGGCCTCGAAAACGTTCAAGAGATCGATGGTCCGGTGGTGATCGTCGTGCAGGAGTTGACCGGTCTGGCTATTGGTGTGCATGTCCGAAACCTTGTGAAAGGAGATCACGCGCCGGGGCGAGCCCATCCGGACTGGCGCCAGCGCTGAGGGGCGAAGCGGTCAGCGTCGCCAAGGGGAGGAGGTCATGTCGTTGCCGATGTGCCATCGCCGCTCTCATCCGCCGTTACGCGCCGGGGCGGGAATTCCAAACGGTAAGGCTGACCAAACGTGGGTCGTCGGCGTGATCCACCAGCATGCGTCGGACCCGCTCCTGCCATAGGCTGCGGAACTGCGCCGCGTCGTCCGCTGTGGCCGCGTCGGACAACACGCGCTGCAGAAGGCGAGGCATCGCTGGATCCACCGGAACGACACTCATGTCGAGTGTCGCCTGCAGGCCCGCCCCCGTGTCGGTGCGGACGAAGGCCATTGCGCCTTGCATGCCGATGCCGAAGGACAGGAGGTTCCGGCGGTCGAAGCGTCCGGCGATGCCTTTAAAGCCGGTGTCTTTCGTCGCTCCGGTCAGCAGCGTGGCGACGCTGGCCATCACGCCGGCCACACCCTCGTCGGCGGCCTCACGAACGGAGACTGCAACAGCCCCGCGTTCGGGCACTTCATCGGGATACAGCTTCTCCAATGACCGTACAGTCATCAGGTAAGATCCCGCGACGGTCGGACAGGAATGGCCGGCAAGCCGCACAGCGTCGGCATATCCGTAGTGAAGCAGGCCGCCCTCGGCCGCGCCGAGGAACTCGCTCAGCGGATCGCGCACAATGAGCCGCGGCGCCGCATCGTAAAATGATGGAAAGGTCATGGTCGGACCATGCCACGACAATGCCGGCTCCTCTTTGTGCTTGCGCAAACTCCGCGCCATTCGGCGCGCATCGCCGCGAACGCTCCGTCCCTCCGTAATGGGGAACATTCGGCGTGGACGAGACATGCGGCCGCCTGTGGCCAAGCTCACATCGGCGGCGGGCGGAGTTCGTTAGGGTCATGTCATCGAGACCACCCGCCGGATGCAGAGCACCGGCCCCACCAAGGAGACCGCACCATGATCCGCACCTCGCTGCTCGCCGGCTTCGCCACCCTGGCCCTGTTCGCCGCTCCCGCCATGGCGCAGAATGTGTCCAACCTGTCGAACACCGCGGCCGGCATCGGCAATGCCGCCACCCAGAACGTCACGACGTTGCAGCGTAGCGGCGGACTGTTCGGCGGCCCGAACATGGCGAACGTTTCCAACCTCTCGGCCGGCGTCGGCAACACCGCCAGCCAAGGCGTGTTCGTCGGCCAGCGCAGCGGCGGGCTGTTCCCCGGCGGCTCGATGGCCAATGTGTCGAACACTGCGGCGGGCATCGGCAACTCGGCGTCGCAGGGCGTGACGGTGCTCCAGCGCTCCGGTGGCCGGACGCCTTTTGGCCCTCCGAACGTCGCCAACGTGCAGAACCTCGCCGCCGGCATCGGCAACGTCGCCGGCCAAGGCGCCCTTGTTCGCCAGCGCTGAGCAGCGAATTATCCACCTCCCATCCCATGATCTTGGCCCCGCCTGGTTCATCCGGCGGGGCCGCCCTTTTGTCTTCCTCCGTCTGCGGTCGCTTTCCCCAAGACGCAGGCAAAGCAGCAGTGATCGAGGATGTCCTGGTAGGAAGGAAGCCCCGAGCGAAGAGCCGCTCGTCGCGCCTGTCCCGCCACACGCTCCTGATTGAAGCGCGACCCATTACCCGTCGATCGTCGCGCGGCGAATAAGCGCGGACAGCGGCGCATGCGGGTCCAGCGTGCCGAATGCCAGACCGCGGTCCCCGCCCAGGCGCGAACGGCAAAAGGTCTCGGCCACCAGCGGGTCGTCGCCCTTCAACAGAACAGTCGCCTGCAACGCGAGGGCAGCGCGCTCCACCACACGTCGGCTGCGTGCTTCCAGTCCGTCGGCATCGGCAAAGGTGGCGGCAAGCCACTCCGCCTCGCGGTCCAGATCCGTGCTCCGACCCCGGACAGTGTCCAACTCGCCGAGCAGGGCTTGGGCGCTGTCCGGTTCCTTTTTCAAGGTGCGCAGCACGTCCAGACACTGCACGTTGCCACTTCCCTCCCAGATCGAGTTGAGCGGGGCTTGACGATAAAGGCGCGGTAGATTGCTCTCCTCGACATAGCCGATACCGCCCAGGCATTCCTGCGCTTCATTCACCATCGGCGGACAGCGCTTACAGATCCAATATTTGCCGATGGCGGTGGCGATGCGGGCGAACGCCGCCTCTTCCTTGTTGCGGGTGGTGGAGTCCACGGCACGGGCGACGCGCATCGCCAAGGCGACGGCCGCCTCGCTTTCCAGCGCCAAGTCGGCAAGGACGTTGCACATCAGCGGCTGGTTGATCAGCAGGCGGCCGAACGCGCGGCGCTGGCTGGTGTGGTGCAGCGCCTGCACCAGTGCCTGTCGCATCAGTGCGGCCGAGCCGATCATACAGTCAAGCCGCGTCAGCGCCACCATCTCGATGATGGTGGCCACACCTCGTCCCTCGTGGCCGACCATACTGGCGGACGCCCCCAGGAACTCCACCTCGGCAGAGGCATTGCTCCAATCGCCGAGCTTGTCCTTGAGGCGCTGGATCTCCACCGCGTTGCGCGTGCCGTCAGGAAGGAATCGCGGCACCAGGAAGCAACTCAGCCCCCCTTCCGCCTGCGCCAGCACCAGATGGGCGTCGCACATCGGAGCGGAAAAGAAGAATTTGTGCCCGACTAGTTCGTAGCCACCATCCCGCTGCCGTATCGCCCGGGTGGTGTTGCTGCGTACATCGGAGCCGCCCTGCTTTTCCGTCATTCCCATGCCGATCGTGCAGGCGGTCTTGTGCCCGGCGGGGATCGAGCGCGGGTCGTACTCCAACGCCGTCACCCGCGGCAGCCATTCGGCTGCCAGATCAGGCGCTTGGCGCAGCGCCGGCACGGAGGCGTAGGTCATGGTCAGCGGGCAGGAGGTGCCGGCTTCTGCTTGGCTGCCCATGTACATCAGCGCGGCGCGTGCCACATGGGCACCCGGCTGGCCGGCGTTGCGCCACGCGAAGCTGTGAACACCAAAGTGCATGGCCTGCCGCATCACCTCATGGTAGGCGGGGTGAAACGCCACCTCGTCGATGCGGCGACCATAGCGATCGAAGCTCTGGAGCTTCGGCCGGTTCTCGTTGGCCTGCGCTCCCAGTTCCATCAGCGCGCCACCGGCAAGGGAGCCATACATCGTCAGGGTGCCGGCGGCCCAAGCGCCCCCTTCCCGCTCTACGGCCTGGCGCAGGGGCCGGTCACCCAGCCATGCGTTGTAGGCCGGCATGGGGTCGGGCTGGTTCTGCACGTCATGGGTGATAAACTGTGCTCGCTGGGACATGGCTTGTGCTCCGAGCTGTCACGGTGAAAGGCTGCGGCGGGCCACCAACCTTCCGGTAACAGCGCCCCTCTGACAACCGTCCACCGTCGGCTTGATGCGCACCGTGGGCTCACCTCAAATTGAAACGATACCCTTCAGGTCGTAGGATGCGCCTGCGAGGTCGGCGCTGCCGATCCGATTAACGCTCAGGGAGGCAGCATCGAACGAGAAGAGCACCCGATTCTGTTGAGTATCGAGTGCGCTATAGACAAGCTGGCCGCCGACGGCGCTGAAATCGTCTGCCGCTGTCCAATCAGGACCTGAAGCGACTTCCTTGACCATGCGCGTACCCGCGGCGGTGCCATCGCTCATCCAGAGCTGGCGCCCATTCTTGCCATCGTCCGCGTTGAAGAACATTGCCATCGCCGCCGATCAGCAGGTCGTTGCCCAATCCGCCGCCGAGCCTGTCGTTTCCCGAGCCACCCGCCCGTCAGTGTATCCGCTCCACTGGTTCCTTCGCGGGCCTTCCAGTGGGCCGAGGGTCGCGAGGAAGACGTCGGTCAGCCCCCCGTTGGCATCGTCGGGTGAGAGGGTCTCGGCAAAGCTCTGAAAGCCGACATGTGATCCGTCGGCCGAGATGACGCCTCCGAATGAGGAGCCGTTTGCCTGGACACCGTCACCGGTCTCGCTGGCCAGTATCAGCGCACCGGCGGTCAAATCCTTCACATAGATGTCATATGCGGAGGCGGGACCATCCTTTGGAACGAGGGCGGCGACGCTTGTGAAGGCAACTCTTCTTCCGTCCCCTGAAATGGTTGGCAGTATGGATTGCCCGTTTCCCGGCATGCCGTATTGGTTACGGCTAATCAGCGTCAGATTGCCTGTCACCAAGTCCTTTGGAAAGACATCATCGGTTCCGTTGCTGTCGTCTGGAGCCAGATCATCGTCGTTGCTGGAAAAGACAAGTTTGGTCCATCATCTGAAATGGATGGTATGCCCAAGACCCCTGATGCCTGCCTTCCATCCATGGTCCGACTGGCCAGGATGGTTTTCCCTGTGTTCAGATCCCTTACGAATATGTCTTTGCCGCCGTTGCCGTCACCTGGCACCAGATTATCGGCACTACTGGAAAAAGCGATCTTCGTTCCGTCCGCCGAGATCGCGGGATTGGAACTGGGACAATTCCCAGTGTTGGAGAATATATTATCTAAATTATTCTGATCTTAAAGGGATTCGAAAGAGTATCCGACGCTATTCATAGTCAGCTTTCCTCCAGTTATACTTGAGGGCAGCGCGACGGGCGTCAACTTAACAGCATCAGCGCGGAGCGGACAAAAAACTCCTTTCGGCGATTAGCTTCTTCTTCCCATTACGCCAAGTGTTGCATAGGGAAGGGTCTTCCCGACCTTGATCCGCGCAGCGGCTTCAGGAACCGTGAGCCCTTGGGCGAGGAGCGCCTTTGCCCGGCGGAGCCTATACCCGCTCACAATTCACTTCGGCGGCGGTGACCAACCAGGCGGGCGACATGCTTGTCGGATAGTCGGTCAGTCAAAACCCGCTTCCCGTCGTGGGCGATGCGGCCCAACTCCATCCAGCTCTTCAACGTCACCATCGGGCTGCTCGGCGGCGTGCTGCCCGGCCCGACATCGACCTAGACGCCGGCCGTCGGCAGTTTCCTCCGCGCCATGGTCGAGGCTGACGATCTCGCTGCGCCACAGCCTGCCGGCGAAGCCGAGCAGCAGGATAGCACGGTCGCGCATGCCGCGCAGATCATTAACCAGACAGCTCTGTCAGCCTTCGCCCCCTCTTGTCCGGCGGCGCAGGGCTGACGTAGAGGATCACCTCTCTGGAGAGGTGACCGGCTTCAAGTCCTCCAACAGTGCCGCCCGCTTCTGTCGGGCTCACGATGAGGTGCGCAACGTCCTGCGCCCGGCGATCCGGCGCAAGCAGCACGGTCCGGCGTCTCAGCGACGGGCGATCCATGTCCAGCGGATCGCCGCTCTATGGCGCGACAATCAGGATGGAGAGCGCGACAATCAGGATGAGACGGTCTGGGGTCGCGGCAGGAGCATGATTGACGCTGCAGTAG
>NZ_LGQU01000061.1:0-59668 GCF_003115935.1 Azospirillum sp. TSH20 | reverse complement strand
AACCAGCGACACCGCCGTAACCGCCGCCGCCCCCGCCGCCCCCGCCGCCCCCGCCGCCAGCACGGCGGCCATACCGATGATGATCTTCGTCCTGAAATTGGCCTTCATCGCGACACCGTTGTCCGGTCCGCCCAAAGTTCCGGGATGAACGGAAAGGCGGCACCAATTGGGGAACAGGGGGCCACCTTATATTCGATAATAACCGGCTGACATGCCGGTTTTTGCGATTCAATGATGAGCCGTTCAATTATCTGGACAACTATGGATCGCGATGCCGACAACGAGACGAATTGCCGCAAGTGCGAAAAGGGCGCCTGCGGATTGCTTGTGCACCCCGCCGACGCCCTCATCTCAACCTGCAGACCGGGCTGCAGACCTGATCGCTGCCGCCTCAAGCCCCCTCGTACCGCACCACCTGCTGGTCGATGGCGCCGAACACGCTGGCGCCGTCCGTGTCGAACAGTTCGATCCGCACGCGGTCGCCGAAGCGCATGAAGGGGGTCTTCGGCGCGCCGTGCTCGATGGTCTCGATCATCCGCAGTTCGGCGAGGCAGGAATAGCCAACGCCGCCGGCCGACACCGGCTTGCCCGGGCCGCCGTCCAGCTTGTTCGACACCGTGCCCGACCCGATGATGCTGCCGGCCGCCAGATGGCGGGTCTTGGCGGCATGGGCGATCAGCGTCGGGAAGTCGAAGGTCATGTCGACCCCGGCATCCGGCTTGCCGAAGGCTTCGCCGTTGAGCGTCGTCACCAGCGGCCGGTGCAGCTTGCCGCCGTCCCAGGCGTCGCCCAACTCGTCCGGCGTCACCGCGACGGGGGAGAAGCTGGAGGCCGGCTTGGACTGGAAGAAGCCGAAGCCCTTGCCCAGCTCCGCCGGGATCAGGTTGCGCAAGGACACGTCATTGACCAGCATCAGCAGCCGGATCTGACCGCGCGCCGCATCGGCCGAAACGCCCATCGGCACGTCGCCGGTGATGACGGCGATCTCCGCCTCGAAATCGATGCCCCAGGCCTCGGTCGCCGCCGGGATCGGGTCGGTCGGCGCCAGGAAACTGTCGGAGCAGCCCTGATACATCAGCGGGTCGGTCCAGAAGCTGGGCGGCATCTCCGCCCCGCGCGCCTTGCGGACCAGCTCCACATGGTTGACGTAGGCCGATCCGTCCGCCCACTGGTAGGCGCGCGGCAGCGGCGAGGCCGCCTCGGCCGGGTCGAAGGGCCGGCCGGCCGCCGGATCGGCGTTCAGCGCCCGATAGGCCTCCTCCAGCTTCGGCGCCAGCGCCGTCCAGTCGTCCAGCGCCGCCTGCAGGGTGCGGGCGATCTCCGGCACAGGGGTGGCGCGGGTCAGGTCGCGCGACACCACGACCAGGGTGCCGTCGCGTCCGCCCGCCTTCAAACTTGCCAGCTTCATTCGTCTCTTCCCTTCCTCACAATTCAGCGTCCGGCAGCCTTGACCCTTGTTTCCGGGTGGGCGCTCATTTCGCCTTCCAGCTGTCGGCGTAGGCGCCCCATTCGACGCCTTCCATCGCCTGGTAGACGTCCAGCGGATCGCGGGTGTCGATCATCACCGCGACCTCGTCGGTTTCCTTGCGCTCGAACTTCTGCGCCACCTCGTAGGCCTTCGGGTGCGGCCCATGCGGGAAGCCCGAGGGGTGGTAGGTGACCATGCCGGGATGGATGTTGTCGCGCGAGAAGAACTGGCCGCGGTGATAGAACAGCACCTCGTCGAAATCGTCGTTCGAGTGATAATAGGGCAGCTTCAGCGCCTCCGGATCCGACTCGATGGGCCGCGGCACGAAGGTGCAGATGATGAAGCGCCCAGCGATCCAGGTGCTGTGCGCCGAGGGCGGCAGGTGGTAGCGGTGGCTCATCAGCGGCCGGATATCGCGCCAGTTCAGCCGCACCGGCGCCAGATCGCCATGCCAGCCCACCGCGTCCAGCGGGTTGAACGGATAGGTCATGGCGCAGAGCTGCCCGCGCTTCTTGACCCGGACCAGAGTCTCGCGCTCGTGCTTCTGCGCCTGGAAGGCGTCGTCCAGTGCCGGGACGTCCAGCACCGCCGGATCGAAGATGGCGTGGGTGCCGACCAGCCCCTTGTGCGGCAGCTTGTAGGCGTCGTTGGTGGCCTCCACCATCAGCACCATCACCGCCTCGTCCGTTTCCAGCCGCCAGCAGGTGTTGCGCGGCAGCACGACATAATCGCCCTCGCGCACCTCCAGATGGCCGTAGTCGCAGAACAGGTGACCGCCGCCCTGGTGGAAGAACAGCAGGTCGTCGCCGTCGGCGTTGCGGGCCAGATGGTCCATCTTGCCCTTGAAGCGCCACAGCCG
The DNA here is from genome assembly GCF_003115935.1 of Azospirillum sp. TSH20. Classification (NCBI taxonomy): domain Bacteria; kingdom Pseudomonadati; phylum Pseudomonadota; class Alphaproteobacteria; order Rhodospirillales; family Azospirillaceae; genus Azospirillum; species Azospirillum sp. TSH20. The sequence continues at coordinate 57,341 of NZ_LGQU01000061.1, read as the reverse complement.
CACCTGGGTCGCCCCGTTGCCCATCAGGGCCGGTGCCTCCAACGGGCAGCCGGGCATGGAATCGACATGGTTCAGGTCGAAGGCGCGCGGGCGCAGCGGCCCGTCGAAGCTGGTCCAGCCGGTCGGCGGGTGGGCATGGTGCATCTGGGTCGCCGGGCCGAAGAAGCCTTCGCGCCCAATCTCGCGCTCGTAGGTGCCGGCGGGAAGCCGGACATGGGCCTGACGCGACGCGGTGCCTTCGACCTTCGGAAACGAAATCCAATTCTTCATGGCGCTTCCCCCTGCTGTGCCGCCGATCCCGTTCACGACAGACGTCGGCAGACTTGTTCCGTTGCCGCCATTTTAGTTTCGTTTGAAACTGTTGCAAGAGCCAAATTACAGCGCAGGATGGGGGCACCCGCGACCTCCCTTACAGACGACGCCCCGCCGATGCCGCCCGCCCGCCGTTCCCGCACCGCATCATCCAATCCCGCAGCCGTGCCGACAGAATTGCCGGCGCTGCACCTGACGCGCTTCCTGCCCTACCGGCTGTCGGTTCTGGCCAATACGGTCAGCCACACGCTGGCCAAGCTGTACGAGAAGCGGTTCGGCATCACGATCCCGGAATGGCGGATCATCGCCGTGCTGGGCGGCGGCGAGACGATGAGCGCGGGAGAGATTGCGCAGCGCACCGCGATGGACAAGGTGCAGGTCAGCCGCGCCATCAGCCGCATGCTCGATTCGGCGCTGATCCTGCGCGAATCGGGCGACACCGACCGGCGCAAGGCCCTGCTGACCCTGACGCCCAAGGCGCTGGCGATCTATGCCGAGATCGTGCCGATGGCCCTGACCTATGAGGAAGAGGTCACCGACGCCCTGTCGATCGACGAGCGGGCACAACTCGATACGCTGCTGTCCCGGCTGCAGGCCCGCGCCGACCAGCTCGCCACCCGCCCGGCGCCGGTGGGCGCGCAGGTTGAGGAAGCGCAGAGCGAGGGAAACTGAGCAGCGTTGCTGTTGTGACGTAAGGCCGCATCGATCCGGATCGACCACCCCATTCACACGCTCTGGTGGAATCGTTAACGTCGCCTCCACACCATCACCCGCCGGAGGCCGCATGGCTGCGCCCACCATCAGCATCCGCCCTCTCGACCTGCACAGCGCATCGGCGGCGGAATGGGCGGCCTTTCACGAGTTCCGTCGCATCCGCCACGCCGAATCCTGCCGTGACGAACCGCTGCTTCCCGATGCCGCGGTCGAGGCGTCCAGGCGCAAGCGGAGCCCCTATTGGCAGCACGTAGGCTGGGCGGCTTGGGAGGATACCGGGGCGGGCGAGCGGATCATTGGATACATCTATACCGATCTGCCGGACTGGAACCATCCGGAGATGGCATCCAATGGCCACCAGATGTTCGTTCACGGCAGCGTCTGCAAGGAATTCCGCCGCCGGGGCATCGGCACCAGTCTTCTCGGCAAGGTTGGCACCCTGGCGGCGGCTGCCGGGCGCAGTCTCGTGACATCCACCACCGAACAGGAGGACGGCCACGCCTTCCTGCGTCACTTCGGTGGGGAGGAAACGATGCGCTACGAAGAAAATCACCTGCGCCTCGACCGGGTCGATTGGGCGATGGTGGAGCGCTGGTTTGCCACCCTTCCCGCCGATCTTTCGCTCACCACTTATGCCGACCGCGTGCCGATGGCGGCGTTTGAGCGGATGCTGCCGGCGATCAACGCGATGGTCGCCGACATTCCGCGCGACCGGGTGAGCATCCCGGTCATCGAAGATTCCGCCTCGATGATCGAGGACTGGTACGGACGGATTGACCAACAGAATGGCCGCCATCACATGCTGGCGCTGACGGATGCGAATGGCGAGCTTGCCGCCATGGCGGATCTGCTCTGGTTCTCCGATACCCCCGACCGCGCCGGCCACAATCTGATGGGGGTTCGGCGGGACCGGCGCGGACAGGGGCTTGGCAAGGCGATCAAGGCCGCCGCGCTGTTGCATGTCCGCAAGTCGCTGCCGAACGTGGAACTGATGACCACGGGCAACAACCAGGTGAACGCGCCGATGCTGGCGATCAACCGCCAACTCGGCTTCTTCACCCACCGCAGCGGCGGCTTCTACGAGATCCCAGCGGACGCCCTGCCCCGAGAGTAAAGCCCCTCACCCCCCCTTCACCTTGTGCAACGGCTGGCTCGTCCCCGCATCGACGCGGCCGCGGCCGGGCTCCTCCGCCTCCAGCGGAGCGCAGGCGACCATGGTGGCGAGCGAGCGGCGGGCGAGGCGCTGGTATTCCTCCGTGCCTTCCGACTTCCAGGCGACCTCGTCCGGCCGCAGCTCGCGCATCACCTTGGCCGGCAGGCCGGCCACCAGCGTGCGCGGCGGCACGACGAAACCGGCCTTGACAAAGGCCATGGCGGCGACGATCGACTCCTCGCCGATCTCCGCGCCGTCCATCACCACCACATTCATGCCGACCAGCGCGTTGCGGCGGACGATGCAGCCGTGCAGCACGGCGCCATGGCCGACATGCCCGTCCTCCTCGACGATGGCGTCATGGCCGGGAAAGGCGTGGATCGTGCAGTTGTCCTGCACGTTGCTGCCCCGCTGCAGCACGATCCGGCCAAAATCGCCGCGCAGGCTGGCGCAGGGGCCGACATAGCAGCCCGGCCCGACCACCACGTCGCCGATCAGCACGGCGGAAGGATGGACGAAAGCAGTCGGGTCGATGACGGGGATCACGCCGTCGATCGCGTAGACGGTCGGGCGCGGCAAGGTGGGGGCGGTCATTATCGGGCGTTCCTCGGTGTCTCTATTCGGTCTTTTGCCGCAAGGCTACACCGCCGCACGCTGTACGCGATACTGATTTTCCGCCATAATGAACATGTCTGTATCGCTTCACCGGCAGTCCCGCCGATGATGAAGCGAAAGCTTGATTGGTATCAAATGCAACTGTATCGTTGGCAACAATAACAATCCGCCACAAGGCCGGCTGCTCCGCGGCCGGGCCGCCAACGCGTCCTGTCATGGTTTCCGGGGGAGGAAACGCCCAATGCACGCGACTTTCAGCTATCCGAAATACAGCTACGTTCCATCGGACGAACAGCGCACCGGCACCGTCCGGCGTCATCCTGTGGTGGTCATCGGCGCCGGCCCGGTTGGGCTGACCGCGGCGCTCGACTTCGCGCGCAAGGGCGTGCCGGTTGTGGTGCTCGACGCCGAGGACACCGTCAGCGTCGGCAGCCGCGCCGTCTGCTATGCCAAGCGCGCGCTGGAGGTGTGGGACCGGCTGGGCGTCGGCCAGCGCATGATCGACAAGGGCGTGGTGTGGAAGATCGGCAAGGTCTTCAACGGCGACAGCATGGTCTACCAGTTCGACCTGCTGCCGGAGCCGGACCACAAGATCCCCGCCTTCATCAACCTCCAGCAATATTACCTGGAGGATTTCCTGGTCAGGCAAGCCCAGAAAAGCGAGCTGATCGACCTGCGCTGGCTGTCGCGCGTCATCTCCGCCAAGCAGGAGGCCGACCATGTCGTCCTGCAGGTGGAGACGCCCGACGGCGTCCATGCGGTGGAGGCCGATTGGGTGATCGCCTGCGACGGCGCCAAGTCGTCGGTGCGCAAGATGCTGGGGCTGGAGTTCCAGGGAGAGGTGTTCAAGGACCGCTTCCTGATCGCCGACGTGGTGATGAAGGCCGATTTCCCGGCGGAACGCTGGTTCTGGTTCGACCCGCCCTTCCACCGCAAGCAGTCGGCCCTGCTGCACATGCAGCCCGACAATGTCTGGCGCCTCGACTTCCAACTGGGTTGGGACGCCGACCCGGAGGAGGAGAAGAAGCCGGAGCGCGTCATCCCCCGCGTCCAGGCGATGCTGGGCGCCGACACGCCGTTCGAGCTGGAATGGGTGTCGGTCTACACCTTCCAGTGCCGCCGGCTGGAGCGGTTCCGCCATGGCCGCATCCTGTTCGCCGGCGATTCGGCGCATCAGGTCTCGCCCTTCGGCGCCCGCGGCGCCAACAGCGGCGTGCCCGACGCCGACAATCTGGTGTGGAAGCTGGCGCTGGTGCTGGACGGCAAGGCGCCCGACTCGCTGCTCGACAGCTACAGCGACGAACGGGTGGCGGCGGCCAAGGAGAACATCCTGAACTCCACCCGCTCCACCGACTTCATCACGCCGAAGAGCGAGATGAGCCGCGTCTTCCGCGACGCCGTGCTGGAGCTTGCGGTCGACCAGCCCTTCGCCCGCTCGCTGGTCAATTCCGGCCGGCTGTCCACCCCCACCACCTACAGCGATAGCCCGCTGAACACGCCGGACGGCGACGTTTTCGCCGGCAAGATGGTGCCGGGCGCCCCCGCCACCGATGCGCCGGTGGAGCGCGACGGCCATCCCGGCTGGCTGATGGAGGCGCTGGACGGCCGCTTCACCGTGCTCTACGCCGCCGGTGACGGGCCGGTTCCGGCCGAGGTGGCGGAGGCACTGGACGGTCTCGCCGCCGGGCCGCTGCCGCTGGCCTGGCACGCGGTGACCGAGCGGCGTCGCGGCATCGCCGGGGAGCTGGTCGACAGTGCCGGCCGCCTGCGCGAACGCTACGACCTGACGCCGGGCAGCGTCTATCTGATCCGCCCCGACCAGCACATCGCCGCCCGCTGGCGCCGCTTCGACGCCGCGGCCCTGTCCGCCGCGCTGAACCGCGCCACCGGCCGCTGCTGATCCCCCGATTTTCCGGAGTTCCACCCATGGCCAACCTGATGACCGAGCAACGTTTCGCCAGCCCGGACGACGTGTACCAGCTGCTGATCGACAGCCACCGCGACCTGACCCCCGACCAGAGCACCCGCCTCAACGCCAAGCTGATTCTGCTGCTCGCCAACCACATCGGCGACGCGGAGGTGCTGGCCGAGGCGCTGCGCGTGGCGCGGCAGGGGGTGGAGTAGGACGGCGTTAGACCCCCACCTAACCTCCCCCGCTGGGCGGGGAGGGACTGCCGCTGCCTTTCCGAACAAGCACTTGTCCCCTCCCCTGCCCAGCTCTCGCACAAAGCTATGCTTTGTGCTGACGCGGCAGGCGGACCGTAGGTCCGCTGAGAGCGGGGGAGGGTTAGGGTGGGGGCATCGGCAGCCGACACCTTCCTCCGCTGACGCCAAGCCAAAGTTGGCGTACAACTGCGCAGCCCCTTCCCCACGCGAAGACTGCGCCGACCATGACCCTGCGCCGCCTGCTCCCCCTGCTGTTCCTGCTGCTGTGCTGCGGCCCCGCCCTGGCGGAGGGGCTGACGCAGACGGCGCTGTCGATCCCCGCGCGTTTCCCCGACGGCAGCTCCGCCGCGCTGGAGGCGATGCTGCTGCGGCCGGACGGCCCCGGCCCCTATCCCATCGCCGTTCTCAGCCACGGCACGCCGCGCGATCCGGCAGACCGGGCGCAGATGACGCCGCTGCGCTATCTGCCGGAAGCCCGCGAGTTCGCCCGGCGCGGCTGGGCGGTGGTGGCGGTGATGCGGCGCGGCTATGGCGGATCGGACGGTCCCTACAGCGAGACGACCGGCGCCTGCAGCAACCCCGACTACCTGCATTCCGCCCGCCAGAGCGCCGAGGATCTGCGTCAGGCCATCCGCTATGTCGCGACCCAACCCTTCGCCGACGCCAGCCGCATCGTCGCGGTCGGCGTCTCGGCCGGCGGGCTGGCCAGCATCGCGCTCAGCGCCGATCCGCCGCCGGGACTGAAGGCCGCCATCAGCTTCGCCGGCGGCCGCGGCTCCGTCGCTGACAACGAGGTCTGCCAGGAGAACCGGCTGGTCGCCGCCTTCGGCACGCTGGGCCGCAGCTCGCGCGTTCCCACCCTGTGGATCTATGCCGAGAACGACCTGTTCTTCGGCCCCGACCTCGCCCGGCGCCTGTGGGAGGCCTTCATCCATGAGGGCGGACGAGCGGAGTTCATCGCTGCCCCGCCCACCGGAAAGGACGGGCATGGCTTCTTCAGCACCGCCATCCCGCAATGGACGCCGATGGTCGACCGGTTCCTGGCGAAGAACGGGCTGGTGCTGCGCGACACGCCGATGGCGCTGTCGCTGCCGGCGCTTCCCCCGCCGTCGGAGCTGTCCGCCGCCAACCGGGCCAAATTCCCCGCCTACATCGAGGCCGGCGGCAACAAGGCCTTCGCGGTGTCGCCCGATGGCGCCTATGGCTGGAAGTCGGGCATGCGCAGCCTGGACGAGGCGCAGAAGGGCGCGCTGGAGAATTGCGCGTCCCACACCCAGAAGGGCTGCCGCATCGCCTATCTCAACGACCGCCCGGCCGGCGCCGCCGCCGATGCCGCCGCCCCGGCGGAGGCGCCGCTCGGCACCCGCGTCAGCCTGGAGCCGCCGAAGGAGCTGTCGGCCTCCGGCCGCGACAAGTTCGGCGCCTATGTCGCGGCGGCCGGCCGCAAGGCCTTCGCTGTGTCGCAGGACGGCGCCTTCGGCTGGAAATCCGGCATGCCCAGCGAGGACGCCGCCCGCCGCGGCGCCCTTGACAGCTGCGCCAAATACACCCGCCACACCTGCTATGTCGTCATCGTCGACGACCGGCCGCTGCGGTGAGGAAGTTGGGGAGGGGGCAAGGCACTGCCGCATTCAGCAAAGAAAAAAGGCCCGTCCGGCATCCCGGACGGGCCTTTTCCGTAATCTCACCCCGGCGTCAGCGCGGAGCCAGCACCATGACCATCTGGCGGCCTTCGAGCTTCGGCATCTGCTCGACCTTCGCCAGTTCTGTCAGTTCGTCGCGGACGCGGACCAGCACATTCATACCCAGATCCTGGTGCGCCATTTCACGGCCGCGGAAGCGCAGGGTCACCTTGACCTTGTCACCTTCCTCGAGGAAACGGCGCGCCGAGCGCATCTTCACGTCATAGTCGTTGTCATCGATGTTCGGTCGGAGCTTGATCTCCTTGACCTCGATGATCTTCTGCTTCTTGCGGGCCTCGTTCGCCTTCTTCTGCGCCTCGTACTTGAACTTGCCATAGTCGAGGATTTTGCAGACGGGCGGTTCCGCCTGGGGAGCGATCTCGACCAGATCGAGACCGGCATCCTCAGCGGCCAGCAGAGCATCGCGCAACGACACCACCCCGATCATCTCGCCGTCGGCACCGACGAGACGAACGGAACGAGCCGAGATCTCCCGGTTAACCCGCGGGCCTTCGCGGGTCGGGGCGGCTTCGGACGGAATCCTGGCTATGGACGCTTCTCCATGGTCTGAAACCACGCGGAAGCCGGCCGTCCAGAGGAGGGCCGGCGGCGTCGCGCGGTCGGTTAAAACGGCGAATCGGTCACGGTTTCGCCGGCAGGCGATCTCGCTTCCTCAACCAGTTTAGCCACGGCGGCGTCGAGGGCAAGAATTTCCTGATCCTTGCCGCCCAGCACGCGGAGCGCGACCGTCCGTTCGTCCGCTTCCCTCTTTCCGACAACCAGCATCAGGGGGACCTTCTGCAGGCTGTGCTCGCGGACCTTCAGGTTGATCTTCTCGTTGCGGGTGTCGAGTTCGACGCGCAGGCCCTTGCGCTTCAACAGCTTGGCCACTTCCTCGGCATAGCCGTCGGCCTCGCTGGTGATGGTGGCGACGGTGACCTGCACCGGCGACAGCCACAGCGGGAACTTGCCGGCATAATGCTCGATCAGCATGCCGATGAAGCGCTCCATCGACCCCAGAATCGCCCGGTGCAGCATGATCGGCCGATGGCGAGCGCCATCCTCGCCGATATAGCTGGCATCGAGTCGTTCCGGCAGGTTCGGGTCGTACTGCAGCGTGCCGCACTGCCAGGTCCGGCCGATGGCGTCGGTCAGGTGGAACTCCACCTTGGGGCCGTAGAAAGCGCCCTCGCCCGGCAGTTCCTCATACTCCAGCCCGGCGTCGCGCAGCGCCTGGGCCAGCGCCCCTTCGGCCCGGTCCCACAGCTCGTCGGCGCCGGTGCGGACGTCCGGACGCAGAGCCAGCTTCACCGAGATCTTGTCGAAGCCCAGATCCCTGTAAACGCCGAGCTGCAGCTTGAAATACTCGGCCGCCTCGCTCTGCACCTGATCCTCGGTGCAGAAGATGTGGGCGTCGTCCTGGGTGAAGGCGCGGACGCGCATGATGCCGTGCAGCGCACCCGACGGCTCGTTGCGGTGGCAGGCGCCGAACTCGGCCATGCGGATCGGCAGGTCGCGGTAGGAGCGCAGGCCGTGGCGGAAGATCTGGACATGGCCGGGGCAGTTCATCGGCTTGATGCCCAGCAGCTTCTCGCCGCCGTCGGCCTCCACCTTGAACATGTTGTCGCCATACATGTCCCAGTGGCCCGACGCCTTGAACAGCGAGCTGTCGATCAGCTGCGGCGTCTTGACCTCGACATAGCCGGCGGCCTTCAGCTTGGTGCGGATGTAGGTTTCCAGCGTCTGGTAGAGCGTCCAGCCCTTCGGATGCCAGAAGACCGAGCCGACCGCCTCTTCCTGCACATGGAACAGGTCCAGTTCCTTGCCCAGCTTGCGGTGGTCGCGCTTCTCCGCCTCCTCGATCTGGTGCAGGTAGGCCTTCAGCTCCTTCTCGTCGCGCCAGGCGGTGCCGTAGATGCGCTGGAGCATGGGGTTGCGGCTGTCGCCGCGCCAATAGGCGCCGGCCACCTTCATCAGCTTGAAGCCCTGCCCGACCTTGCCCGTGGTCATGGCGTGGGGGCCGCGGCACAGATCCAGCCAGTCACCCTGGCGGTAGATCGACACCGGCTCGCCCTGAGGGATCGCCTCGATCAGCTCGGCCTTGTAATGCTCGCCGAGCTTCTTGAAGTAGGCGACCGCCTCGTCGCGGTCCCAGACCTCGCGCACGATCGGGATGTCGGCGCCGACGATCTCGCGCATCTTCGCCTCGATCTTCTCCAGATCCTCGGGCGTGAACGGCTCGTCGCGCGCGAAGTCATAGTAGAAGCCGGTGGCGATCGACGGGCCGATCGTGACCTGCGTGCCGGGATAGAGCTTCTGCACCGCATCGGCCAGCACATGGGCGGCGTCGTGGCGGATGACCTCGAGAGCGTCGCCGTGGTTGCGCGTGACGATCTCGATCTTGGCGTTGGTAGTGACGGTGGTGGTGAGGTCCTTCACCGTGCCGTCGATCTTGACGGCAAGCGCATCTTTGGCCAGGCGCGAACCGATGGACTGGGCAATCTCAAGCCCCGTCACCGGCCGGTCGAACTCCCGCACGCTGCCGTCGGGCAGCGTGATGGCGATGTTGGACGTCACCGAAGTCACCATTTCACTAGTGTTGGTCTCACCCGCATCGGGTGCCCGGACTTGGCCGGGAACGCGAAATTTCCATCGCCGCGTGGGGGAATGTCAAGCGCGGTGGCGGAAATCAAGGGGAGCGCGGCTCAAGCACTTGCCCCCACCCCAACCCTCCCCCGCCCAGCGGGGGAGGATAGGTGGGGGTCTTACGCCGCCTCACTCCGGCTTCCGGCTCAGCCGCGGTTCGCCGAACAGGTAGCCCTGGCCGAAGTCGAAGCCGGTGTCGAGCACCTCGACCAGCTGGTTCTCCGTCTCGATCTTCTCGACGATCAGGTCGATGCCTTCGGCGGCGCAGCGGTGGCGCAGCTCGCGGATGCGCGCGGCATTGGCGGGGTCGAGCACCAGGGCGCGGTCCAGCTTGATGCAGCGGAACTCGTGGCGCAGCAGCCGGTCCAGGTCGATGGCGAGGTCCGTCACCTGATCCATCGAGAAGCGGAAGCCCAGCCGCGCCAGCTGCGACAGGATGCCCATCGTCACCGCCCCGCCGGCGCGCAGATCCTGCTGGCTCAACTCGAACACCAGTTTCGGCACCAGGGCGTGGTTCTGCGCCATCATGTTCAGGAATTGGCGCATGAACTCCGCATCGGCCAGCGTCGCGGCGGAGATGTTGGCGAAGAATCCGATGGCGTGCTGGCGCCGCTCCGTCTCGCGGATCAGCTGAACGCAGCGGACCAGCAGCAGGTTGTCGATGGTGGCGATCAGCCCCTCGCGCTCGGCGATGTCGAGATAGCGGTCGGGCATGATCTGCTGCCCGTCGGCGGCCCGCACGCGCGAGAATACCTCGTAGAAGCGGTGCTTGCGCTGCGGCAGGCTGACGATGGGCTGGAGATAGACGTCGATGCGGTCGGCCTTCAGCGCGTCGCGCACCGCCTCCAGCACCGCGGCGTCGTCCATCGGCGCCGCCGGCGCGGCCTGAGAAGTGGCGGACGGGGCCGGCGCGGGACGGCGCTCGGCACTTGCGGCCGGCGGACGCGGAGCGCGCCGTTCGGTCAGGCGGGAGACCAGCGACTGCAGAAGCTTCACCTCCTGCATCACCGCGTCGTAGCGGACGCCACCGTCGGGCTGGGCGCCGGGATCGGCCGCCAGCCGCTGTTCCAGCAGATGGGCCAACTCCTCCACCCGGTCGTTCAGGCGGGCGACACGGCGGGCGGCCTTGCGTTCGCGCTCCAGCCGCGTCACCACGTCATGGACCAGGGCACCCGCCAGCACCACCAGCGCGCCGGCCAGCCACGCCACCAGCGGATCGGCCTCCGGACGCAGCGCCCACAGCGCCGCACCGGCCGAAACCCCGGCGATCAGATAGGCCAGCGCATAGACGAGGTGCGTCAGCAGGGTCATCGCGGGAACCAGGGTGAAGGGAACGGCCGCGGATGAGGCGGTTCCGGGGCGGAGGTCGGCGGTCAGGGCCTTCACGGGTGCGCAGCCTCTGGCAGGAGCATGACACGGAACCGTGGCGGGCTCCTCACTGTCGGGGCACCCGCTTGACGATCCGTTAATGCTACGCTCCTGCCCGCCGCATCCTGCGGACCCTCAGCGGTGATCCGCCCCCACCGCCTCGGCGACCGAGCGGAAGCCGTCGCGACGCAGCAGCTCCGCCAGTTCGCGGCGGATGCGGTGGACCACCGCCGGCCCGGCATAGACCATCGCCGAATAGAGCTGCACCAGCGAGGCGCCGGCGCGGATCTTGGCATAGGCGTCTTCGCCGGTCGCGACACCGCCCACGCCGACGATCGGCAGCTTGCCGCCGGTCAGCGCGTAGATCTCGCGCAGGACGGAGGTGGAGGCTTCGAACAGCGGCGCGCCGGACAGGCCGCCGGCCTCGCTGCGCATCGCCGCCGGGATGCTGTCGGGCCGGGCGATGGTGGTGTTGGAGACGATCAGCCCGTCGATGCCGCTCTCCAGCGCCACCGCGGCGATGTCGCTCTTGTCCTCAACCGTCAGATCAGGGGCGATCTTCAGCAGCAGCGGCGGGTTGCGGCTCAGGCCGCAGGCGGCCCGCGCCTCCAGCACCCGCTCCAGCAGGGCGCGTAGCGGGTCGCGGCCCTGCAGCGCGCGCAGTCCCGGCGTGTTGGGGGAGGAGACGTTGACGACCAGATAGTCGGTCAGCGGCGCCAGCCGGCGCACGCCGATCACGTAATCGTCGGCGGCATCCACCGTGTCCTTGTTCTTGCCCAGATTGGCGCCGACGATGCCGGGCGCGCGCTTGCCGGAGTCACGGCGGCGTTCCAGCCGCTGGGCGAAGGCCTCCAGCCCCTCGTTGTTGAAGCCCATGCGGTTGATGACCGCCCGCTGCTCCACCAGCCGGAACAGGCGGGGGCGCGGGTTGCCGGGCTGGGGCCGCGGGGTGACGCTGCCGGGTTCGACGAAACCGAAGCCCAGGTTCAGCATGGCGTCGACCACCTCGGCATTCTTGTCGAAGCCGGCAGCCAGCCCGACCGGGTTGGTGAAGTCCAGCCCCCAGACGCGGGTGTGCAGCGCCGGTTCGTCCTTGCCGCGGGCCGGCGGGACCAGTCCGGACTTCAACGCCTTGATGGTCAGGCCATGCGCGGTCTCGGGGTCGAAGCGGAACAGCAGCGGCCCGGCAAGCGGATAGAGGTCGATCACGGAACGAGGTCCTGAAGGGTGAAGGGAAAGCCGGCCGGGAAGACATGGCGCCCGTCCGGCCCCAGCGGCAGCGGATCGACGCGCAGCACGGCATCCACCGGCAGCGGCCCATAGAGATGCGGGAACAGCTGCCCGCCGCGCGACGGCTCCCAGCGCAGGGCGTCGCCCAGCCGGTCGGCGTCCACCGTCAACAGCAGCAGGCCGTCCTGGCCGGCGCGGTGCTTTGCGGCGCTCTCCACCACCTGCGCGGCGGTCGAGAAATGGATGAAGCCGTCCCGGGCATCCTGGGACGAGCCGGGATAGCGGCCGGCCGGGCGGGCGGCGTCCCACTCGTCCGCGCGGCACATGTGATGAATGATACGGTCGGTCATGACGGTGGGACACTAACGCAACGCGCGGTCACCGGCCAGAGACCTCGAAGCCGCATGCTGCGGCCGGCAAGCGCCGGCACAACGCAAGATCGACTCCCCGAATGCAATTCCGCACGCTTCGCGCGTTGCATTTTGCAAAGCACACTCGAAACTATTCGGCATTTTGCGGGTATTTTTGAAATTCGGCGGCGGCCTTCCCCGCCGGATCGGTCGCTTCGCGCTCTCAACCTCCACGATTCCCTGACTTCAGGCCGTTCGCACCGGTTGGCATTGCTTTTGCTGTGACAGTTCCAAGTCAACGGAGGACCCGCCATGAACGCGATTTCCATGAGCCTGATGAAGAAGACCCAGCCCTGCGACGCGGAACTGGGCGGCTCGGTCACCGCCATGGGCGCACTGTGCGAACCGGGTCAGACCGCGGTCCCGCTGAAGCCGAGCGCCACCATGCTGGCTGCCGGCGCGCGGGCCGGCGGCGTGTCGGTCGAGGTCGCCTGGAAGATCTACCAGACGATGATCCACCACGCCGACTGAGCCGGCCCGCAAGGTCAAGGCCCCGGTCAGCGCCGCCCGCCCTCGAACGGCATGAAGCCCGAATCGAGCTTGGTCTCGATCCGCAGCAGATGGTCGGTCAGGCGTTGTTCCACGTCCTTGAGCGTCGCGAAGGAGACATAGGTCTTCGCGACCTCCAGCTTATAGGCGGCAAGGCTCTCGCGCACCTGCGCCTGGGCCTCCTCGGCCCGGCTGCGCAGATCGTCCAGCGCGCTGTCCGCATCCTTGCGCACCCGCGCGATCAGCCAGAACAGCCCGCCCATCGCCGGCAGCTCGACGGCGGTGATCCACCAGGCGAGATCCAGGCCTCCAGTCAGGGCATCATGCATCGGGGTCTCCCGTTCGTGTGGTGTGGGGATGTCGAAAGCAAAAATCTTCTCGGCTGCCTGCCCTTGAAGCCGGAACTCCGCCCAACCGACCGCTATCCGCGCGAAGGCGGGGATGACGGTCGAGAGGACGGGATGCAGACTTCCACTTCAGAGAGCGGGCGACCGCCACCCTCAAAGCTCCCAATCCGCCTCCGCCATCACCGCACCCGCACCGCGCCAGTCGGCGCGGTGGTCTGCCGGGGCGGTGCTGCGATCGAAGCGGTGGGGTTCGGCGCCCAGGCAGCCGGCAACCGCGTCCAGCCCGTCGTCGGGACCGCGATAGCGGCCGTCCGGGCGCCAGTCGCGCATCTCGCGGATAAACGACGTTTCCCAGACCTGCCGGTGGGCCAGCAGGCGGCGGTCGGCCAGCAGCGCGTCGAAGGCTTCCAAAATGCGCCGGACCTTGGGCGTGTGGCTGAACTCCTCCACCACCCCGGCGGCCAGCCGGTCATTGCGCAGCCGTTCGCGCAGCAGTCCGGGCAGGAAGCGGCCGATGCCGTTGATCTCGATGTGGACCGCCGGCAGATGGTTGTCGGCCAGAAAACGGGAGACCTGCCGGCATTGCTGGTCGGCCTCCGTCTCCGGCGCCTTGGGATCGACGGCGAGATACCGCACCCGGTGCAGATAGAGGCGCTTGTCCTCCCCGGCGAAGACCGCGGCGACCACGCTGCCGTCACCGCTCTTCACCCTGCCGTCCCCCTCCCCCGCTGGCCGGGCGAAGGCCGGGTCCCACCAGCAGGTGGCGGAGACCAGCTTCACCCCGTCCAGCGTCAGCACCGCGCGGCCCAGCGCCTCGCGATACTCCAACTCCGCCTCGTAACGGCCGAGCTTTTCGACGTCCAGCACCCCGTCGGCGACGCTGACCGGGCGCAGCAGCATCTGGCTGGTGAATTTGTTCGGACCGGTGGATTTGCGGATGCGGGCGACATGCGCCTCGCCGAAGCGCTCCTTCCAGGTGTAGGTGCGCTTGCCCTGCTCATCCTCGGTGTAGACCGGCAGGGCCAGCCGCTCGAACCCATCCAGGAAAGGCGGGCTGCCGTCGTCGGTTTCCTCGGCATAGAGGCTGTCCTGCGCATGCGGTGTGCCGACGTAAAGCTGCGCTCCGCCCGGCACCAGCACATACTCCAGCTCCGACAGACGCTCGCGCAATGCTGCGCGCTTCACCGCTGTGTCGGCGTTGCGCGGCACCTCCACGTCGTCGCAGATCACCACGTCGGCGCGGCTGCCGGTGATGTTGCCGCCGATCCCCGCCGCCGCCATCGACGGGTCGCGCAACTCCATCGGCCGCACCACGGTGAAACGGTCGGCCGCCCACTGGTCGCGCTCCTTGCTCGGCGGCTTCAGATGGCTGCAGCCGGGATGGCGTTCCAGGATGCGCTTGACGTTGCGCACCATCTTCATCGCCAGCTTCAGGTCGGCGGCCAGCACCAGCAGCCGGCGGTTGGGATCGCGCAGCAGCAGCCAGGCCGCGAACAGCCCGACCAGCGTCGATTTTCCCGACCCGCGAAAGGCCATCAGCAGCATCCGCCGGTTCGGCCCGGCCATGTGCTCCTCCAGCCAGCCGGCCATCTCCGCATGGTGGGCGGGGGTCTTCAGCTCCACCATGGCGTTCCAGCCATCGACGAAGCCGAAAAAGCTGTCGTCGTCCTTTCCCGTCATGGATTCCGCCCCAGGATGTGCCAGCCGGCGCCGTTGGACATCGCCGTCACCGCGTGGCCCTGCGCGGTCAGCGCGATGGCCTCGCTGTCCGGTCCGCCGCCACCAACCTGGGTGACGGTGACGCGGTTGCCGCCGGTATCGGACTTCTTGACGGTGACTGTCCGCCCGACCGCATGGGGGGCCGACGGCGCCGGCAGCCGCACCTCCACCGCCCCGCTCCAGGCGCTGACCAGATAGAGCTGCTGGTTCAGGTCCGGCTCGAACAGGCCGGGGGTGTCGTGATAATGGGCGTTGCCCGGCTGGCTGTTGCCGGCGACGATCCACCAGCCCGCCCCGTTCGACACCAGCGTGACGAAGTCATACCGGTTGCCGAGCGACAGCGTCCGCCCGTCCGGCCCCGGCCCGCCAAGCTCGGTCACCGTCAGCGGGTTGACCGACGCATCGGTGCGCTTGATCGTCACCGCATGGCCGTTGGCATCCCCGGCCTTGGGTAGACGCAACTCCACCGCCCCGCCATAGGCGCTGGCCAGATAGACCGAACTGCTCAGGTCCAGCGCCACCACCCCGCCCGTGGCCGGCTCCACATACTCGGTGTCGTAACGCAACGCCTCCACCACCAGTTCGGTGACGCGGCTGCGCTGAAACCGGTTCTTCTCCGGATAGCCGGCATTGACCGCCGTATACTGCCCGCCCGACCGGTCGAGGATCGCCGGCCCGGCGGCGGCGGAGAACAGGTTGACGATCGCCGTCTCCACCGACCCGGCATCCAGTTGCAGGTTCGGCAGGGCGCCCAGCGATTCGGCGTAGAAATTCACGATCAGCGTCTTGTCGGTGACGGCGCCGACACGGAAGCAGGCCTCCGCCTGCCGCCACAGATTGGCCTCGCAGTCGAAGAAGGCGTTGTTGAAGCGCCCCTGTTCGACGAAGAAACCGCAGCCGCTCATCGGCGCCGACAGCGAATAGACCCGCACGGCGTGGAAGCGGTTGGCGTTCGGCGTGTCGCCCGCCCCCGTCCGCGTCAGCCACACCCCGTGCCGCGACGGCCGCGCCACCAGCACGCGGGCGATGTTGTTCCAGTAGCAAGGCAGGTTCGGATCAATGTAGCCGTCGAAGACCAGCCCCACCTCCGGCTCCCACAGGGTCAGGTCGGTCAGGCTGTTCTGCACGCAAGGCCCGTCGCGCCCGAACAGCCGCACCCCCGCCTTGCCCTGCTCCAGCCGCAGGCCCGACAGGGTGGCGTAGCCGTCCGGCAGATGGATCAGATCGAAGCCGTTGGACGCGCCACGGATCACCGACGCCTGCCCCACCCCGTACAGCGTCCGCCCATAACCGAGCGTCAGCGTGTTGGCGATGCGGTAGGTTCCCGGCGGCACGAACACCGCGCGGGCCGAGGTCAGCGCCGTCTGCAGGGCCAGCGTGTCATCGACCAGCCCGTCGCCCACCGCGCCGAAATCCTTCACCGACGCGAGGTCGGCCAGCTTGTCGCGCACCGGCCGGGCGGTGGCCCCGGCACCCGGCGGCACATAGGTCGCCAGCGCCTCCTCGTCCACCGGCGGGCGGATTGTCGGATTGCCGGCGCTGTCGAAGGCCAGCAGCTTGCCCTGGCGCAAGGCCCGCTCCGGCAACAGCGGCGAAGCCGGCAGGTCGCTGTCGCCATAGCGCAGCATCAGCTCCTGGTCGCCCGCCACCTGCTGCAGCATCGCCGTCAGCCGGTCCAGCTCGCCATTGAGGGCGGAGGCCGGCAGCGGCCCGCTTTCGCCGAAGTCGCTGCGCCGTTCGATCGGCAGCCGGCGGCGCAGCAGCACGACGGTCCCCTCCGCCGGCGCCGTGGCGAAGGTCACCGCCCCGCCCGCGCCGGCGCCCGCCCCGCCGACAGCATAGCCGGTGCTCTGCAGCGCAGCGCCCAGGAAGACCTGCAGATCCGCGTCGGCGAAGATCGGGAACGGGTAGGTGAAGACCCGCTGCATACCGTCGGCGAGATACTGCACGCGCGGGGTCCCGCGCGGGATGAGAAGCGACGTGGACATCGGGGGTCTCCAAAAGAAAATGCCCTCTCCCGCCCCGGGAGAGGGAGGGGACCCGCCGCACAGCGGTGGGAAGGGTGAGGGGGAATACAAGAATCCCGAACCGCATGGTTCCTTGGATCACCCCTCACCCTTCCCAAGCTCCGCTTGGGCCCCTTCCCTCTCCCGGGACGGGAGAGGGAGCCGTCCCTCAGAAGAACTTGCTCATGTATTCCAGCCGCTGACGGTCGGCGAGTTGCGACAACTCCAGCAGGTTGCGGCGCTTGGCCTCGTCCAGGCTCTGCTGGATGGCGGCGCGCTTCAACTGGTCGGTCGCCTTGGCGTCCTTGCGCTCGGTCTCGCTGGAGTTGGTCAGGCCCAGCAGGATCGCCTCGCCGGAGCCGTCCTGCGCGGTGACGCCGCGCGCGCCCAGCCCGGCGCGGGTCTTGCTGACCGCCTGCCGCAACGCCGCCAGGCGGCGCTGTTCGGCGGCGTCCGCCGCCGCGGTCAGCTGCGCCAGCTGGGTTTGCGCGTCAGTTTCCTTGGCGCGGACCGCCTCCTCCTGGCTGGCGCGCAACTGGGCCAAAGTCTGTTCCTGGGACGAGCGGTAATCGTCCATTTCCTTCGCCCGCGCCGCAGCCGCAGCCGCAGCGGCGGCCTCGTCCTTCTGGCGCTGCAGCTCCTCCTCCCGTTGCCGCAACTCGGCGTCATGGCTCCACTGGCGGGCCTGCGCCTCGGCCTCCAGCTGGGCCTGCTGCTGGCGGGCGGCGGCGGCGGCCTGGGCGCTGCGTTCCGCCGCCGCCGCTTCCTCGCGGTATTTCTGCTCCAGCGCAGCCTGGGCGGCGGCGGCCTGCGCCGCGTCCTGCTGGCGCTTGTACTCAAGCTCGGCAGCGGCTTGCTGGGCGGCCTGTTGCGCGGCGGCGCCGGACTGGCCGGCACTGGCATTGCGCACGGTGCCGATGACGGAGTTCGCCAGCGGCAGCGCCGTGGTCACGAGGGGAGTGATTCCACCCATCAGTCATTCACCTTCAATTCCATGGTCACGGAAAGCAGCGTGAAGGGCAGCGGCGCATCCTGCTCGATGCGCCACAGCGGGACGTCGGTGTCATGGCGCCAGCCGAGCGCCCGCAACCGGCGGTCGCCGGACACGCGCGGCGGCACCCCGCCGGCCGGTTGCGGCCCCAGGCGGTGAAGCGGAAGTTCCTGCAACCCGCGCCCCAGATCGACGCGCAGCGCCGCCGTCTCCTCCAGCCGGAAGGTGACGGCGACCAGCCGGACGATGTCGGCCCCGGTCGCCTGCCCCAGCAGGTTGGGTGGCAGCGGCTCGACCCGGTGGGTGTAGGGCAGCCCGATCTCCACCTTGCGCGCCGGCGGGTCCAGCGTGACGCTGCCGGCCTGCACCGTGGCGGGGTTGCGGATCACTCCATCGGCGACGATGGCGACCGTCCGCCCCTCCAGATGCGCCAGCCCACCCCACACGGCGGTTGCCTCACCCCTTTCGCCGGTGATCGCCGCGTCGAGGTTCAGCGCGTCGTCGAACCGCTCGACGGTCCAGACGCCGCGCCGCTCGACCAGCGCATAGACCTCGTCCCCCACCGCGGCGACGGAGCGCACCGCCCCGTCGGTCTCCAGCAGGGTCCAGGCGGTGACGTCCTCCGCCCGGTAGGCGGTCAGCGCCCCCAGCGAGCCGTCCTCCATCGCCACGAACAGCAGCCGGCGGTTCTGGTCGTAATCCTGGTCGCGCGGGCTGGACACCAGATGGCGGGCCAACAGCGCCAGATCGTTGGCCTGATAGGCCGCTTCGGTGTCGGTATAGAGGAACTCGCGGATTTCGCGCCGGTTGCGCGGCACGAACAGCGTCGCCCCCTCCACATCGCGCGGCGGGATGGCGCGGTCCATCGGCGAGCCGATGCGCGTCTGCCGGTTGACCTGCATGCTCTGCGGGGTCAGCGGGTCGCCGGTCACCATATATTCGGCGCCGGAGGTGAAGACCTGCAGATGCCGGCCGGAGAAGACGGCGCGCACCGCGTTGACCTGATCGGACAGGATGCCGAACTCGATGGCCTGATCGTCCAGCCCCTCGCCCAGGTCGAAGTTCCAGATCTGGGCGGAGCGCGACAGCCACAGCCGGTTGGGCAGGTCGCGCGACCCGCCGATCACCAGCCGGTCCTGATGGAAGGCCGCCGACACCGGCCAGCCGCGCAATGCCGAGAAGGCCTGCTCCTCCCATTGCGTCGTCGGCTGGGTGTCGGCCAATGCCTCCTTGACCGTCGCGTTGACCTGCGTTGCCGACACCACGCCGGTCACCTGCAACTGCTTGCCTTTGATGCGGATGCGGGTGTCATCATGGCGGGGGTCGAACACCGGGGCCGACGCGGTGACGCTGATCGCCCCGCTGGTGCCGGACGGCGTCACCGTCACCGCCGGATCACCGAAGCGGTGGAAGGGCGTGCGCAGCAACTCCCCCTCGACGGCGAAGGCCCACTCCGCCAGCGTCCACCCGCCATTGTCGCCGCGCGTCAGCTTGCGCGGCGGCAGGTCGGGATGGCAGACCAGCAGCGTGTCGGCGCTCTGCGTCCAGGTGATCTGCGCCAGTTGCGTCAACGTCCAGGGCGCGGCAACCGAGGCCAGCTTGGTCCCGCCCTGGAACACGTCGATCCAGCCGTCGGTGAAGACCAGCAGATAGGTCTGCTCGGCATTGCGCTCGAACGCCACCAGCCGGCCGTCGCCACGGGCCAGTGCCGTGAAGGCAAGCCCCGACCGCCGGGTCACCCCGCCGGTCGGGTCGATGAACAGGTTGCGCAGGGCCAGCGCGCCGTTGTCATAGGCCTTGAGATCGCCGCGCCCGAGCAGGCGGCGCGACACCTCGCCGGCGGTGAAGTTGGTCTTGACCTGATGCAGCCGTCCCATCACGCCCTCCCCATCATGCCCGCGCATCGATCAGGGTGAAGTCCTCGAAGCCGGGCTGACTGTCCTGCTGGGCGTCGATCTGGCGGGCGCGGCGGAACTCGCTTTCGGCCAGTTGGGCCAGCAACTCCGCCCGCGTCGAGCTTTCGGTCAGCGGGATACAGAACTCGGAGGCGAGCCGGGCGATCAGCGCCTGATCGAAGAAGGCGGGAAACTCCTCCTCCGCCGGGCGGCCGATGTAGGACAGGGTGACGGCGCCGGCATCGCACAGCAGCGTCCGGCCAACGATGCGATAGGACAGGCCGCGCCCACGCCCGCCCCCGCCAGCCCCCAACGCCCGCAGGAAATCGGCCGGCAGCTGGAAGGCGCAGGCATAATCGGCGACCGGCGGCTCGGCCAGCCGCGGCAGCGTCGCCTGCATGCTGGCGAAGCTCCAGGCATTGGCCGACAACAGCGCGTCGCGCGTCGGTGCATAGAGGGCGGCGGCGACCTCCGCCTCGGCGGAGCCGTCCTCGAAGGAAGCGATGGCGGTGGCGCCGAGCTTGATCAGCGCCCGGCCGCACAGGCCGATGGCGGTCAGGGCCATGACGGGTCTCCCTTTCCAGGGTTCCGGAAAGGCGCAGCCCTCTATGGTCGAGGTGCGGCGCCTCTCCCCTTCGGCGGATCAGTCGCTGTTGGCGCTGCCGAACGGCGTCAGGTTGGCGACGTCCACCGCCCCATTGGCGCTGGCCGCCACCACCAGCACGCCGGTGGCCGGCGTGGCGGTGCCGACCGCACAGTTGGCCAGCAGCATATCGCCAACCCGCAGCAGGTCGGCCGCGCCGTTGAAATAGCCGGCGGTGTCGACGTCGGTCGCCGCGTCGTGCGTGGTGTAGTGCCAGAGCGTGAAGCCGTTCGCATAGGCGAGCACGCTCAAATCCTTGGACGCATAGGCCATGGATCGAAGTCTCCGGATTTTTGTGAGGGATGCGGAAGAGAGGAGGGATCACCCTCCCCCGCTCAGCTCTCCAGGCAGCGCAGGGTGACCACGCCGGTGGTGTCGATCAGCGCGGCGCCCTGGCTCATCATGTTGTTGACGAAATGCGCCGCGCGGTCACCGTGCCAGGTGATGTCGGTCTTCACGTCGGCGCCCGCCGCATGGCCGACCGCCGTCTTGTGGTACCAGTGGCAGAGCCGGACACCGCCGTTCAGCGTCAGGCCGGAATGCGGCAGCCACAGCGTGCCGAGCCAGCGCTTGGCCTGGGTGCCGCGCCAGGGCAGCTCGTCGGTGCCGACATAGTCGGAGCTGGCGAACTCCTCGATGCCCAGCAGCTGGCTCCACTGCTTCCAGCCGACGACGGCATAGCGCTGGCCGTCGTCCGGCACGTCGGCCTCGCCCATCATCTCGAAGGCAGCCAGGATCTTGGCCTTGGTCAGCCCGTCGGCGGCGCTGCCGGCATAGTTGACGGACTTGTTCAGCTCGGCGATCAGCAGTTCGTCGGTCTTGCGGCCCAGCGCATAGGCGCCGGCATTGGCGATGATCTGGCGCTCGTCGATGTTGGTCTTCAGCTCGTCCAGCCGGTCGACCCAATCACCGGCATAGAAGTCGTACAGCGCGCATTCCACCGGCGTGTGGTCCAGGTTCATCACCGGAACCGCGCCGTGCCGCGACTTGGTGGAGGCGGCGCCCTTCCCCACCTTCTGGAAGACGGTGGAGGCGCCCTGCACGTTGTTCTTGCTGCGCACCGTGTTGCGCAGCTTGGAGCCCATGCGCTGGTAGGCCTCGTGGACCTCGCGCTCGAACTGCTTGACGAAAGCCTGGGCGATGCTGGTCGACATGGGTATGTTTTCCTTTCGCGTTCCTGCGGCTCCCGCTCGGGTGACGGCGGGAGGGATCGTTCCGCCATCCGGTTGTCGGGATGCGTGCGGGACGCAGCGCCGGCCGCGGGCGAAACGCGAAAACGAAAAGGGCCGGCCGGACCTTCGAGTGTCCGGCCGGCCCTTTTCGGACCGAAGCGAGGGGGGAGCTTTGGTGCTGTCGGGCGACCGGTCCGAGGGGCGGACCCATCGCCTTGACAGGATTGGTTCTAGGATTTTATGCGGTACCCGTCAAGGACTATTTTCATATATGCGCTGACTGACGAATGCCCCCACCCTGACCCTCCCCCGCTGGGCGGGGGAGGGGATTGGAGCTTTGTCGGCGTTCAGCGGCAGTCCCTCCCCCGTCCAGCTCTCGCACAAAGCTTCGCTTTGTGCTGACGCGACAGGCGGACCGTAGGTCCGCTGTGAGCGGGGGAGGGTCAGGGTGGGGGCATTCGTCAGCCGACACTCGCCCACCCCCCCTCAATGCCGAACCGGCCCCGCCACCCAATGACTGACGATGGTCTCCGCCTGGGCCGGCGGGATCTCCGGATGGTGATAGCGATAGACCGTCACCGCCGCCTCCAGCGCATAGCGCTCCGGCTGGCCGCAGCGGCACAGGCCGGAATAGCAGCGCTGCACGGCGTCGCGGCAGGCAATGGCGTCGGCGATGGAATGATCGGCCTCAAGGAAACGGGGATCGGTCATGGACGCTCCTCCTCATCCTGGGCGTCGTCACCCGCGTCATCCAGCGGGACGCCATAGATTTCCAGCCGGTGGCCGACGATCTTGTAGCCGAGTTCGTGGGCGATCCGCTCCTTCATCGCCTCCAACTCCGGACTGGCGAACTCGATGATCCGGCCGGTGCGGGTGTCGATCAGGTGATGGTGGTGGTCGGCCGTCGCCTCTTCGTAGCGCGCACGCCCGTCGCCCAGATCGACGCGCTCGATCACCTGCGCGTCCTCCAGCAGCCGCATGGTGCGGTAGACGGTGGCGATGGAGATGCGCGGGTCGATCTGCACGGCGCGACGATGCACCTCCTCGACGTCGGGATGGTCATCCGCCTCCGACAACACCTGAGAGATGACGCGGCGCTGCCCGGTCATCTTCAGCCCCTTCTCCATGCACAATGCTTCCAGACGCGACGTCATAACCCCAACCCTGGTCTTTGCTTGCCGAGACCCCATCATACTGAAAACCGTTCGCAATCCCAGAGCGGTTTCGTAGCGACGCAAAGTCGCGAACCCGCCGGCGGCATCCCGCGCGCCGGCAATCACGGAGGACCCACCGGAATGTCGTGCACCCCGCCCCGCCATCTGCGTCGCCATCTGGCCCTTGCCCCGGCCCTGCTGCTCGCCGGCCTGTCGCTGGCGGCCGCTCCGGCTCTCGCCCAGCAATCCGTCCCGGCGCCCGCTCCGGCCGCCCAGGCCGCCATCGTCGATGCGCAAGGCAAGCCGCTGGGCACCGTCACCTTCACCAAGTTCCCGCACGGCATCCTGGTGCATGGCCAGTTGGAAGGGCTGCCGCCGGGCTGGCACGGCATCCACATCCATGAAAACGGCGCCTGCACCCCCGATTTCAAGGCCGCCGGCGGCCATTTCGGCGCCCAGGGCTCCAAGCACGGGCTGGAGGCCGAGCACATGCATTACGGCGAGCTTCCCAACATCTGGGCCAACGAAGCCGGCAAGGCCGGGTTCGAGGCGATCACCCACATGGTCAGCCTGACCGACGGCGCCGACGGCCTGTTCAAGCAGGGCGGCACCGCGATCATCATCCACGCTCAGCCCGACGATTACCTCAGCCAGCCGGCCGGCAACTCCGGCGACCGCCTCGCTTGCGGCATCATCAAGAAGCCGTAAGCGCCGACGGACGGCACCGGGGCGCGACCATTTGCCGCGGCTTCGCGGCGCAGGCTCGCGCCCCTTCCCCTCCCGCCACGTCTCCGCTTGCCCCCACGCAACACTCCGCGCACCCCTGCCGCGCGACGAGTTTGCTTGCCAAATCAAGCCACCGGCCCTATCTGTCCGGGGTCGGACGGCGCCCGGCGCCGCGCAAATCCGCGCAGGCACCTGATCGCCCGCCGCCCGACGGCTCCGCGCCAACCCGCCGCGGAGCGCGCAAGCCCGGCCGCTCCCTCCTGGCGCGGCCCCCATTCTGGTGACCAGGACCATCGCTTCCATGACCGAATTTTCCGGCCTCGGCCTGATCGAGCCTCTTCTGCGCGCCGTCGCGGAGGAGGGATACTCCACGGCCACGCCGATCCAGGCCGGCGCCATCCCGCTTCTGCTGGCCGGCCGCGACGTGCTGGGCCTCGCCCAGACCGGCACCGGCAAGACTGCCGCCTTCACGCTGCCGATGCTGCAGCGGCTGTTCCAGAACAAGAAGCGCGTGGCCGCCAAGTCGCCGCGCGCCCTGATCCTGACCCCGACGCGTGAACTGGCGCTGCAGATCGGCGACAGCTTCACCACCTACGGTCGCCATCTGCCGATCCGTCGCACCGTCATCCATGGCGGCGTCGGCCAGAGCCCGCAGGTCGCCGCCATCGCCCGCGGGACGGAGGTGCTGATCGCCACCCCCGGCCGCCTGCTCGACCTGATGGCGCAGAACCACGTCAATCTCGGCGGCATCGAGCTGTTCGTGCTGGACGAGGCCGACCGCATGCTCGACATGGGCTTCATCCGCGACGTGCGGAAGGTGGTGGCTGTGCTGCCGAAGGAACGGCAGACCCTGCTGTTCTCCGCCACCATGCCCGACGCGGTGGTCGACCTTGCGAACAGCATCTTGACCGATGCCGAGCGCATCGAGGTGACGCCGCAGTCGACGACGGTGGAGCGCATCAACCAGCGCGTCCTCTTCGTCGAGCGCAGCGACAAGCGCCGTCTGCTGGCCGACCTGCTGGAAGACAGCGCGATGGCCCGCACCATCGTCTTCGCCCGCACCAAGCATGGCGCCGACCGCATCGCCGACCATCTGAAGAAGGCCGGCATCGCCGCCGACGCCATCCATGGCGACAAGTCGCAGTCGGCCCGCGTCCGCGCGCTGGAAAGCTTCCGCGCCGGCGAATTGCGGGCGCTGGTGGCCACCGACATCGCCGCGCGCGGCATCGACATCGACGGCATCAGCCACGTCATCAACTTCGACCTGCCGAACGAGCCGGAAAGCTACGTCCACCGCATCGGCCGCACCGCGCGCGCCGGCACCGACGGCAGCGCGGTGTCCTTCTGCGACCATGAAGAGGTCGGCTATCTGAAGGACATCGAGAAGACGATCCGCCAGCCGATTCCGTCCGACACCACCCACCCCTACCATGCGGTGGACGTGGCGCAGATCCACGCTTCGTCCAAGCCGCCGCCCCGCCCCAAGGCACCGGGCAGCAACCGCAACCAGAACAACCGCAACCAGCAGCAGGCCCGCCCGGCGAA
Source organism: Azospirillum sp. TSH20 (assembly GCF_003115935.1). Lineage (NCBI taxonomy): Bacteria > Pseudomonadati > Pseudomonadota > Alphaproteobacteria > Rhodospirillales > Azospirillaceae > Azospirillum > Azospirillum sp. TSH20. The sequence continues at coordinate 32,358 of NZ_LGQU01000061.1, read as the reverse complement.
CGCGGCGCCGAAGGCAGCCCCGAAGGCGGCGCAGCAGCCTGCCAAGGCTCCGCAGGCTGCCAAGACCCCGCAGAAGCCCGGCAAGCCGGCCGGTGCGCCGCGTCCGGACGCCGCTCGCAACGACCAGAACCGCCACGACCGCCGCCCGGCTCCGCATGCCGTGTCGCACGGCAACAGCCAGGGCAACGGCAAGCAGGCGCCGCGCGCCGCCGGTACCCCCGGCGGCAACACCCCGCTGCGCCGCAAGCCCAGCGCCGCCTGATCCGCGCGACGCCGACAAAGAAAAAGGCCCCGCCTCACCGAGACGGGGCCTTCTTTTTTATTCCGACCGGCCGGCCGTCAGCCTTGGGCTTCGGCGGCGTGCGCCGCCTGCACCGCCGGACGGGCGGCGACGCGCTCGGCGAAGGCCGTCAGGTTCGGCCAGGGCGACAGGTCGAAGCCGATGCGCGGCATCCAGCTCAACACCGTATAGGCATAGGCGTCGGCGACGGTGAAGACCTCGCCGGTCAGATAGGCCTTGCCCTCCAACTGCTGGTTCAACACCGACAGCTTGGCCCCCAGCACCTTGGCGGCGAAGTCGCGATAGCTGTCAGGCACCACCTCCTTCAGCATCGGGAACAGCGGGACGACGCCCTTGTGCAGTTCCGACCCGATGAAGTTCAGCAGTTCCTGCACGCGGTAGCGCTCCATCGTGCCGGCCGCCGGGACCAGACCGCTGTCCGGCACCTTGTCGGCGATGTACTGCACGATCACGGCACCCTCGGTCAGGATGCCGCCCTCGTCGAGCGCCAGCGTCGGCACCTGGCCCTTCGGGTTCACCGCACGGAAATCGCTGCCGTCGGCCAGCGTCTTGGTGACGAGATCGACCTTGACCAGGTCGAAGGGCAGCCCGGCCTCGCGCAGGACGATGTGCGGCGACAGCGAGCAGGCGCCGGGCTTGTAATAGAGCTTCATGTCTCCGAAACCCTCTTTGGGTGGTTTAGACCATCATGGCTACCCCAAAGAGGCCGGCACCGCCAGCGTCGCGGCCGGGGTCAGACCGCCTGCGCCGCCAGCTTCCTGGCCTGACGGTCGATGAACCACCACGCCCCGCGTGAGGCGACGCTGCACAGCCGGGTGTGCGGCTTCAGCCCACAAGCCTTGAACACCATGGCGATGGCGCGGTCGACATGCTTGCGGCGATAGCGGCCGAAGGCGCGGCGCTTGTAGGCGGCGTTGTAGAGCTTGTGCTCGTACGCGGCGTCGGCCGGGGCGTTGGCGGCATAGTAGGCGTAGGCCAGCTCGTCGTCCTCGGACTCGCCGATGCGCGACAGCGCCACCTTCAGCCGCTGCACCTTGTTCAACCCTTCGCGGTCCAGATACTTCTTGGCGTAGGTGTAGAAGATCTTGTAGTGGCGCAGCTCATCGGCGGCGATGTTGCGGCAGATCTCCTTCAGCACCGGCTCGTCGGTCGAATCGCCGATGGCGGCGTAGTAGGAGCTGGTGCCGGTCTCCACCATGCAGCGGGCGATCATCTCGCCGGTGCGCGAGCCGCGGACCGAGGCGTCGAGGTCGATCGGCACGCGGTAGCCGGCGCGGAAGCGCTCGACCGCCGCGCGGAAGTCGAAGGTCGGATCGACCAGCTCGGCCCAGCGGCCCAGCGCCTCGCCATGCTGGACCTCCTCGATCGCCCAGCCGCGGGCGGCCTCCTGGAACTCCGGATCGTCCTTGAAGACGTTGCACAGATAGGCTGTGTAGTCGTCGGCGTTGAATTCCACCAGGGCCGCCGCCTTGATCAGCGGGACCAGATCGGAGTCGATCTTGCCGGCGTCGAAACGGTCCCAGGGAAGCTCGTCGATCCGCCAATGCGCACGCGCCATGTCCGCTCTACCGCCTCGTTCGGGGCCGCGCTGCCGTTGCGGCCGGTTCATATCGGGAAAGGGTCCGTCGCTCCCATGCCCCGCCTTTATGCCGTCGGGTACGGCGGGGTTCACGGTTCAGGCCTTCGAATGTAATCGCTCTTTTTCGCCATGCAACCAAGTCGCAACGCGAACGGGCGGCCTGGATGCCCAAGCCGCCCGTTTGACCGAAGGGATATATGCCGTTGGCTCCAGGATCCCGCACAGACGGGAACCGGGCCAACGGCCTCCGCTCAGTGAGCGGAGGTCTGGGTCAGCGCGTCCAGCTTGGCGCGCGCGACGGCCAGCTTGGACTCGGCGGCAGCGCGCTCGGCGTCCGACTTGCTGTCGTCCACGTCCTCGGACAGATCCTTGATCTGCTTCTCGACCGTGGCGCGGTCCAGGTCGGTCAGCGCCACCGCTTCCTCGGCCAGCACGGTGCAGCGGGCCTCGGTGACCTCGGCGAAGCCGCCGGCGACGAAGACGCGGTCGACCACGCGGTCGCCCTCATAGACGTCGATGACACCCGGACGCACGGTCGAGATCATCGGCGAATGACCGGCGAGCACGCCGAAATCGCCTTCCGAACCCGGCACCACGACCATGTCCACGGGCTGCGACTTCAGCAGCTTTTCCGGCGAGACCAGCTCGAATTCGACTTTATCGGCCATGGGTTTCCTGGTGCCTCTTCATAGGAACCCCCTCCCCCGATGACGGGGGGAGGGGGTGTGCTGATGTCGATTTCCGCCCGGCTTTCTCAGGCCCCATCACAAGGCCGATGGAGCCGGGTCGGAATGCCGCAATCCCGGATGGGGATCAGGCGGCGGCCAGCTTCTTGGCCTTGGCGATCGCCTCGTCGATGGTGCCGACCATGTAGAAGGCGGCCTCCGGCAGGTGATCGTAGTCGCCGTTCACGATGCCCTTGAAGCCCTTGATGGTGTCTTCCAGGCTGACCAGCACGCCCGGCGTGCCGGTGAACACCTCGGCGACGTGGAACGGCTGCGACAGGAAGCGCTGGATCTTGCGGGCGCGGGCCACGACCAGCTTGTCCTCTTCCGACAGCTCGTCCATGCCCAGGATGGCGATGATGTCCTGCAGCGACTTGTAGGTCTGCAGAACCTTCTGGACCGAACGGGCGACCTGGTAGTGCTCCTCACCGACGACGCGCGGGTCGAGGATGCGGCTGGTCGAGTCGAGCGGGTCCACGGCCGGGAAGATGGCCATTTCGGCGATCGAGCGCGACAGCACCGTGGTGGCGTCCAGGTGGGCGAAGGAGGCGGCCGGGGCCGGGTCGGTCAGATCGTCGGCGGGCACGTAAATGGCCTGCACCGAGGTGATCGAACCCTTCTTCGTCGAGGTGATGCGCTCCTGCAGGGCGCCCATGTCGGTGCCCAGCGTCGGCTGATAACCCACCGCCGACGGGATGCGGCCCAGCAGAGCCGACACTTCCGAACCGGCCTGGGTGAAGCGGAAGATGTTGTCCACGAAGAACAGCACGTCCTGGCCTTCCTCGTCGCGGAAGTATTCCGCGAGCGTCAGGCCGCTCAGCGCGACGCGGGCGCGGGCGCCCGGCGGCTCGTTCATCTGGCCGTACACCAGGGCCACCTTGGAACCCGGGCCGTCGAGCTTGATGACGCCCGACTCGATCATCTCGTGGTAGAGGTCGTTGCCCTCACGGGTACGCTCGCCCACGCCGGCGAACACCGACACGCCGCCGTGCGCCTTGGCGACGTTGTTGATCAGCTCCATGATCGTCACGGTCTTGCCGACGCCGGCGCCGCCGAACAGGCCGATCTTGCCGCCCTTGGCGTAGGGAGCCAGCAGGTCGATGACCTTGATGCCGGTGATCAGCACTTCGGCGTCCGTCGACTGGTCGACGAAGTCCGGAGCCTGACGGTGGATCGGCAGCGAGCGGGCGGCGTTGACCGCGCCGCGCTCGTCGATCGGCTCGCCGATGACGTTGATGATGCGGCCCAGGGTCTCAGGGCCGACCGGCACGGCGATCGGGGCGCCGGTGTCCGACACCTCGGCGCCACGCACCAGACCGTCGGTGCTGTCCATGGCGATGGTGCGGACCGTGCTCTCGCCCAGGTGCTGCGCCACTTCCAGAACGAGGGTCTTGCCGTCGTTCTGGGTGTGCAGCGCGTTCAGGATCGCCGGCAGGTCGCCGTCGAACTGCACGTCCACGACGGCGCCCGTGACCTGCGTGATCTTGCCGACAGAATTGGTGGTGGCCATGGAGTAAAGCTCCCTAGGAACTCGGTAAGTGTCGGTATGCCGTCGCCGGCGCAAATAGGCTGGACGCTACGTGTCGGATGCGGCCGTTACAGGGCCTCGGCACCGGAGATGATCTCGATCAGCTCCTTGGTGATGTAGGCTTGGCGCGTCCGGTTGTAGGTGATCGTCAGCTTGTTGATCATGTCGCCGGCGTTGCGCGTCGCATTGTCCATCGCGGTCATCCGGGCGCCCTGCTCGGACGCGGCGCTCTCCAGGAGGGCGCGGTAGATCTGGATGGACAGGTTGCGCGGCAGCAGTTCGGCGAGGATCTGCTCCTCGTCCGGCTCGAACTCGTACATCGCCTTGGCTTCCGCGCCGGCGGCCTCGGCGGCCTCGGTGGCGACGGCGAAGGGGATGAGCTGCTGAACCGTGACGACCTGCGAGATCGCCGACTTGAACTTGTTGAAGATGACCGAGCAGACGTCGAACTCGCCGGCGTCGAACATCGACAGCACCTTCGTCGCCACCATGTCGGCGTCGCTGAAGCCGAGCCGGCGGCGGCCGACATCCTCATAGCTCTCGACGATCAGGGAGGCGAACTCGCGCTTCAGCTGGTCGCGGCCCTTGCGGCCGACGGTCAGCAGCTTCACGGTCTTGCCCTCGCCCTGCAGGCGGACGATCTGGCGCTTGGCCTCGCGGACGATGGAGCCGTTGAAGGCGCCGCACAGACCGCGGTCGGAGCTGATGACGACCAGCAGATGCACCTGATCGGCGCCCGTTCCGGTCATCAGCTTCGGGCCGTTGCCGCTGTCCTGCACGTTGGCGGCCAGGGAGGACAGCATGCGGCCCATACGCTCCGCGTAGGGACCGCTGGCTTCCGCCTGCTCCTGAGCGCGGCGCAGCTTGGAAGCCGCGACCATCTTCATGGCCGAGGTGATCTTGCGCGTCGACTGGACGCTCGCGATCCGGTTCTTTAGGTCCTTGAGGTTAGGCATGCCGGCCCTTCAATTCCGCTCGAGGTCGTTCCGTGCCCGTCTCTACAAGACGGTGGGGGGCGGTTTCCCGCCCCCGCGCGCGGTCGGTCAGGCGAAGACCTTGGCGAAGCCGTCGAGGAACGCCTTCAGCTTCTCTTCGGTCGCCGAGGTGATCTGCTTGTCGGTGCGGATCGCCGCCAGGATATCGGCGCCCTTGGCGCGGATTTCCGACAGGAACTTGGCCTCGAAGCGGTTCACGTCCTCGACGCGGATGGCGTCCAGGTAGCCCTTCACGCCGGCGAAGATCGACACGACCTGCTCTTCGACGGGCAGCGGCTGGAACTGGCCCTGCTTCAGCAGCTCGGTCAGACGGGCGCCGCGGGCCAGCAGGCGCTGGGTCGAGGCGTCGAGATCCGAGGCGAACTGGGCGAAGGCGGCCATCTCGCGGTACTGCGCGAGTTCCATCTTGATGGTGCCGGCGACCTGCTTCATCGCCTTGATCTGGGCGGCGGAGCCGACGCGGCTCACCGACAGACCGACGTTGATGGCGGGACGGATGCCCTTATAGAACAGGCCGGTTTCCAGGAAGATCTGACCGTCGGTGATCGAGATCACGTTGGTCGGGATGTAGGCGGACACGTCGCCGGCCTGGGTCTCGATGACCGGCAGGGCGGTCAGCGAGCCGTTGCCATGGGCGTCGCCCATCTTGGCGGCGCGCTCCAGCAGGCGGCTGTGGAGGTAGAACACGTCGCCCGGATAGGCTTCGCGGCCCGGCGGACGGCGGAGCAGCAGCGACATCTGGCGGTAGGCGACGGCCTGCTTGGACAGATCGTCGTACACGATCAGGGCGTGCATGCCGTTGTCGCGGAAATACTCGCCCATCGTGCAGCCGGTGTACGGCGCCAGGAACTGCAGCGGAGCCGGCTCCGACGCGGTGGCGGCGACGACGATGGAGTATTCCATGGCGCCGGCGTCTTCCAGGGTCTTGACGATCTGGGCGACGGTGGAGCGCTTCTGGCCGACGGCGACGTAGATGCAGTAGAGCTTCTTGCTCTCGTCGTCGCCCTGGTTGATCGGCTTCTGGTTCAGGAAGGTGTCGATGACGACGGCGGTCTTGCCGGTCTGACGGTCACCGATGATCAGCTCGCGCTGGCCGCGCCCGATCGGAACCAGGCTGTCGACGGCCTTCAGGCCGGTCTGCATCGGCTCGTGCACCGACTTGCGCGGGATGATGCCGGGGGCCTTCACCTCGACGCGCTTGCGCTCGACGTCGACCAGCGGACCCTTGCCGTCGATCGGGTTGCCGAGGCCGTCGACCACGCGGCCCAGCAGGCCACGGCCGACCGGAACGTCGACGATGGTGCCGGTGCGCTTGACGGTGTCGCCTTCCTTGATGCCGCGGTCGTCGCCGAAGATCACGATACCGACATTGTCGGTCTCGAGGTTCAGCGCCATGCCCTGCAGGCCACCCGGGAACTCGACCATTTCGCCGGCGCGGACGTTGTCCAGGCCGTGCACGCGGGCGACGCCGTCACCCACCGACAGGACCTGACCAACCTCGGCGACATCCGCCTCGGTCCCGAAATTCGCGATCTGCTGCTTGAGGATCGCAGAGATTTCTGCGGCGCGGATATCCATCAGACTGATCCCCCTGAGGCCTTCATGGCGAGTTGCAATTTGTTCAGCTTCGTGCGCACCGAGGTATCGACCATGCGCGAGCCGAACTTAACGATCATGCCGCCGATCAGCTCCGGATCGACGGAGGTGTTCACCAACACCTTGGAACCGATGGACGCCTTGAGCGCGTCGATGACGGCGTCGCGCTGGGCGTCGTTCAGCGGCTGGGCCGTCGTGACCTGCGCCGTGACCTCGCCGCGGCGCCGGGCCAGCTCGGCCAGGAAGCCTTCGATCATCCCGTCGATCGAGAACAGGCGGCGGTTGGCCGCCACCAGCCCGATGAAGCGCTTGGTCAGATCGGACACGCCGGCGCTGTCCAGGACAGCGGCCATGGCCTTGCCCTGATCGGCGCGGCTGATGACGGGGCTGCGGACGAGGCGACGGAGGTCAGCGCTCTCGGCCAGGATCTGCTTCAGCGTGGCCAGATCGCTCGCGACCGTGTCCAACGCCTGATTTTCGTCCGCAAGCTCGAACAGCGCGGTGGAGTAACGCGCGGCGAGTTCGGATACGCCTGTTCCTTCGGATGCCACCTGATCCCTCGAATTGAGTTCGGTAGACGGTGAATTCGGCGGCCTTATAGGGTGTCAACCCGAGGCACAAACACCCCGGCCGCGAAAGCGAGCGGTCCAATATCACAGGAATCGCCACCACGCAACGGGGTCTGGACAATTTGGCTGCGGCGTTTTGAGCAACTGCGGAATCATTGGTCGCAACTGCGTTCGCCGAGGACTCGGGCAACGCTCGACTGGTCATACCGGCTGTGACTTCGATGTGGCCCTATTCCCGGTTTAATTCAAGGTTAACCAATCTGATCCACGGTCGGCCGGAACCGTGCGGGCGGCCGATCCGACCTTGGGATTCCTGTCGTTTTGCCCCGCCGCAGCCGGTCCCGAGAGACCAGAGGCCTTATCCGCCATGACCATCCTGCCGACGACCGACACCCCTGCGGACACCGACGCCGGCGCCGGCTCCCGGCTGGAGGAGCGCGCGCCCAACGTCATCCAGTTCAGCCGCGCCCGCTTTACCCCGGACGATCTGGACGCCTTCGCCGCCGTGGCCGAACCGAAGATTCGCGACGGGCATTGGGTCGGCGTGCTGCGCGAGTCGGGGCGCACCCACGACCGGCTTCTGGTGCTGCTGCCGGAGGTCGACCGCCCGGTCTTCCGCTTCGAACGCGACGCCAAGGGCCGCTACAGCCTGTCCTTCCACGACCGCTCGGGCTGGTACGGCATCGGGGCCGGTGACAACGCCGCCGAATGCCTGTCGATCTGGCGCCCGCGCCGGCCGCGGTCGCCCTGACCTTCCTCGGAATTGGCCCCGTGGATTTGGCCGCTGCAATTTTCACCATGTAAAAAAGCGACCTGCGGCATCCCGCCGCAGCAGTTTCATAAAAGCCTCAACGATAGACGCCGACCGCCAGCATGTAGGGCTTGCCGTTCAGAACCAGACGGCGGGCGTGCATCGTCTTGCGCGCGACTTGGCCCGTAAGCGGGTCGATCCATTGATAGGTGACGTCGGTGCGGCCGGCGCGCGCCACCCCGTCCAGCGCCTCGCGGATGAAGGGCTTGCCGTCGACGTCGCGCAGCTCCTTCAGGTTCGACCCGTTCAGCGTCGCGGTCCAGCCATGGGCGACCATCACGCCGGTGTCGTCCAGCAGCATCGGATAGAGGTCGCGGTCGGTGAAAGCGCTATCATGGGCGACAAAGGCTTCGGCCGCCGCGTCCGGACCGATCCGCTCCAGCAGCTGCTCGGCGCGGTCGATCATGGTCAGCGCTTCGGCATCGGTGCCGCGGGTGCGGGCCGGGGCGCCGGCGGCGAAGGCGATGACCACCAGCAGCAGAAGAACCGGCAGCACGGTCAGCAGGGTTTGCCGCTGAACGCGCAGACGAAGCTTGGAGATCATGCCGACCATCAGCCTGAACCTGTGCCTGTGACGTTTGGGTCCGGGAAGGAAGTTTGGATTCGGAACCATCCCGACCGTGGTAATACCATGCTCCACGCCGCGCAATGGACCAAACGTCACAGGTGCCATGTCGAACCCCTGCCGCGACCGGATCGTGTCAATTCGCCGCAGCCTGCCCTGCCGACGCTAACGCCCCTTAAAGGAAGCTATAGGGGTCGACATCGATCTGCACCCGGATGGCCGGCGGGATCTCCACCCTGTCCAGCCACTCCGCGATCAGCGGCTGCACCTGGGTGCTGCGCGGCGCCTTCAGCAGCAGGCGGCGGCGGTGCCGTCCGCGCAGCAGGGCCAGCGGCGCCGGGGCCGGCCCCAAGATATGGACCGAGTCGCTGCGCGGTGCGGCCCGGCCCAGCGCCATCGCCACCCGCTCCACCAGCGTCGGATCCTCGCCGGACACGATCAGCGCCGCCAGCCGGCCGAAGGGCGGCATGCCGGCTTCCAGCCGCATCTCGGCCTCCAGCTGATAGAAGCCGTCGCGGTCGCCGGCGGCCAGCGCCTGCATCACCGGATGTTCGGGCATGAAGGTCTGCAGCATCACCCGCCCCGGCCGCTCGCCGCGCCCGGCGCGCCCGGCAACCTGATGCAGAAGCTGATAGGTGCGCTCCGCCGCCCGCAGGTCGCCGCCGTTCAGCCCCAGGTCGGCATCGACCACCCCCACCAGCGTCAGCATCGGAAAATGGTGGCCCTTGGCCATCACCTGGGTGCCGATGATGATGTCCAGCTCGTGCCGGCCGATGCTCTCCACCATCTCCTGGATGGCGCGCGGGCCGTGCAGGGTGTCGGACGCCATGATGGCGGCGCGGGCGTCGGGGAACAGCTCCGCCACCTCCTCGGCGATGCGTTCCACGCCGGGACCGCAGGCGGCCATCGTCCCCTCCTCCCCGCATTCCGGGCAGGCGTGGGGCAAGGGCTGCTGCAGGCCGCAATGGTGGCATTGCAGCTTGCGGGCGAGCCGGTGTTCGACCAGCCACGCCGTGCAGTTCGGGCATTGCATGCGGTGGCCGCAGGCGCGGCACAGGGTCAGCGGGGCATAGCCGCGGCGGTTCAGGAACAGCATCGCCTGCTCGCCCGCCGCCAGCGTGTCGTTCAGCGCCTTGCGCAGGCTGGGCGCCAGCCAGTGCCGGGCGGGAGGGCGGTCGCGCCGCAGGTCAATCAGCTCGACGTCGGGCAGCACCGCACCGCCATGGCGGGCCGGCAGCTCGATGCGCGCATAGCGGTGGCTGTCGGCATTCACCTTGGTCTCCAGCGACGGCGTGGCGGAGACCAGCACGATGGGCAAGCCGCCCAGATGCGCCCGCGCCACCGCCATGTCGCGGGCGTGGTAGATCGCCCCCTCCTCCTGCTTGTAGGCGGAGTCGTGTTCCTCATCGACGATGATGACACCCAGATCCGGGTAGGGCAGGAACAGCGCCGAGCGCGCGCCCACCACCACCGGCACCTCGCCCTTGGACACCGCTCGCCAGGTGTCGCGGCGCTGCCCCCCGGTCAGCTCCGAATGCCATTCCGCCGGAGGCGCGCCGAAGCGGCGGGCGAAGCGGTCGAGCCACTGTGCCGACAGTGCGATCTCCGGCAGCAGCACCAGCGCCTGTTTGCCCTGTTCCAGCGCCGCCGAGATCGCCTCGTAATAAACCTCCGTCTTGCCCGACCCGGTGACGCCGTCGAGCAGCACGGTGGAATAGCTGCCGGATGCCACCCGCGCGCGCAGATCGTCGGCCGCCGCCCGCTGGTCGGCCGACAGGCTGGGTCCGGGCCGGCGCCAGTCGGGCCGGCCGAGCCGGGTCGGCTGCAGCATCACCGGCTCCAGCAGCCCGGCCTCGGCCAGCCCGCGCACCACCGTCACGCCGCAGCCGGCCTCCTCCGCCAGCTCCGCCGGGGTACGGGGAGGCCCATCTTCCAGCAGCGCCAGGATGCGCTTGCGCGGGTCGGTCATCTTGAAGCCGGGGGGCGGCTCCGCCCCCTGCTTGCGCAGATAGGCCAGCATCGGCTTGGGCGGCTCCAGCGCCGCCGGCACGCTGACCGCCATGCGCAGGACGAAGCCCGGCGGCGTCATGGTGTAGGCGGCGACCCATTCGACGAAGCGGCGGCCGACCTCGGTCATCGGCGGCACGTCGAACCGCCGCACCACCGGCTTCAGCCGGCCGGACTCCAGCGTCCCCGCACCGCGGCCCCAGACGACGCCGACCACCCGGCGCGGGCCCAGCGGCACCTCGACGAAATCGCCGGGGACCAGCTCCATGCCGTCCGGCACGCGGTAGTCGTAGGCCTCGCGCAGCGGCAGCGGCAGCAGGACGGCGACTCGGCGGTCCGACCCGCGAGGCTGCGGCTTCGCCGGGGAATCGGTGGTTTCACGCACCAAATCGCCTTCGGGCTGCCCCGTTTCGGGCGTGTCCCCAAGAAGATCCCCCTGGAAGCCCGGGGCGGAACTGGCGGAAGTCGAACGCATCGGCTAGAGTGGCCTCATGTCCCGGGCACCGGGCGGGACGGCGCGTCGGTCAGCTTTCCGGCGCGGCCGGTTCCGGTCAACATCAGCAAGCATGGACCCTTCGTCATGAAGTTCTTCGTCGACACCGCCGACATTGCCGAGATCCGCGATCTGGCCGATACCGGTCTGCTGGACGGTGTTACCACCAACCCCTCCCTGATCGCCAAGTCCGGCCGTCAATTCCTCGACCTCGTGGCCGAGATTTGCGACGTCGTCAACGGTCCGGTCAGCGCCGAGGTGGCGTCCACCGACTTCGAGACCATGCTCGCCGAGGCCCACAAGATCGCCAAGATCTCCCACCGCGTCGCGGTGAAGGTGCCGCTGACCCCGGCCGGCCTGAAGGTCTGCAAGATCATCTCGTCCGAAGGCACGATGGTCAACGTCACGCTGTGCTTCTCCCCCGCCCAGGCGATCCTGGCGGCCAAGGCCGGCGCCAGCTTCGTGTCGCCCTTCGTCGGCCGCCTGGACGACATCGGCCAGGATGGTATGGGCATCATCAAGGACATCTGCGAGATCTATAACAATTACGACGCCTTCAAGACCGAGGTGCTGGTCGCCTCGATCCGCAACCCGATGCACATCGTCAAGGCCGCCCGTCTGGGCGCCCATGTCGTGACCGCGCCGGCGTCGGTGCTGAAGCAGCTGTTCAACCACCCGCTGACCGACAAGGGTCTCTCCCAGTTCGTCGATGACTGGAAGAAGACCGGCCAGTCGATCCTGTAAGGCGGGCCGGAGCGATCATGGCCGACAGGGGCCGCGAACCGGGCCACCCCCCGCGCCAGGCGTCGACGCTCTCTTCGGAGGATGTGCGCGCCTATCTGCGGACCCACCCGGACTTCCTGGCCCAGAACGCCGATCTGGTCCACCACCTGACCCCGCCGTCGGTCGACCGCGGGCGTGGGGTGGTGGACCTCCAGGCCTTCATGGTCGACCGGCTGCGCGCCGAGGTCCGCACCCTCAAGGACCAGCAGCGCGAGCTGATCGGCACCAGCCGGGCCAACCTGAACAGCCAGAACCGCATCCACGCCGCGGTCCTGTTCCTGCTCGACGCCCAGAGCTTCGAGCAGCTGATCCAGACCATCACCACCGACCTCGCGGTCCTGCTCGACCTCGACGTCGCCTGTCTGGTCATCGAATCCAACGGCAGCGACATTCCCCACGTCCACCGCTCCGGCGTGCGGGTGGTGGAGCCGGGCGCCATCGCCGACCGGCTGGGCCGCGCCGACGTGGTGCTGAACACCGACATCCAGGGTGATCCCGAGATCTACGGCCCCGGCGCCGGCCTCGTCCGGTCGGAGGCGCTGATCCGCATCCAGGTTTCCAGCGAGACGCCCGACGGCCTGCTCGCCTTCGGCAGCCGCGAGCCGGACACCTTCCACAACGGCCAGGGCACCGAACTGGTCGGCTTCCTCGCCCGCGTCATCGAACGGGTGATCCGCGGCTGGCTGGAGCTGCCGGCGTGACAGAACCTGTTCCCATTGCTCCAAGTTTGGGGTTTTCCGCCAAGCCCGACGTTCAGGACGTGCTGGCCCACTGGCGGCGCTGGATGGAGAGCGAGAAGGCGGTGTCCCGCCACACCCTGTCGGCCTATACCGCCGACGTGGGGGAGTTCCTGCGCTTCCTCACCGAATTCCGCGGCGGATCGCCGCCCTCGCTGAACGACCTGGGCGACCTGAAGGCGGCGGATTTCCGCGCCTGGATGTCCCGGCTGGCGATGGACGGTCTGGTCGGGGCCAGCCGGGCGCGCAAGCTGGCGGCGGTGCGCAACCTGTTCCGCTGGATGGACCGCAGCGGCCGGCTGCACAACCCCGCCGTCGCCACCCTCGCCACGCCCAAGGTCAAGCGCCCCGCCCCGCGCCCGCTGACGGAGATCGATGCCGACCGCCTGCTGGAGGAGGCCGAGCGCGATCGCGACGAGCCCTGGATCGGCAAGCGCGACCGCGCCCTGTTCACCCTGCTCTACGGCTGCGGCCTGCGCATTTCCGAAGCGCTGGGTCTGGCCCGAAAGGACGCGCCGCTGACCGACACGCTGCGCGTCACCGGCAAGGGGCGCAAGGACCGCATGATCCCGGTCCTGCCGGCGGTGACGGAGGCGGTGCGCGCCTATATCGAGTCGTGCCCCTTCACGCTGGCGCCGGACGGCCCGCTGTTCGTCGGCACCCGCGGCGGCCGGCTGAACGCCAGCGTCGCCCAGCATCAGATGCAGAAGCTGCGCGCCCTGATGGGCATGCCCGACAGCGCGACGCCGCACGCCCTGCGACACAGTTTCGCGACCCACCTTTTGGCGGACGGCGGCGACCTGCGCGCCATCCAGGACCTGCTCGGCCACGCCTCGCTCTCCACAACCCAGCGTTACACGGACGTCGAGAACGAGCAGTTGATGAACGTGTACCGCAACGCCCATCCTCGGGCGCGCAAGGGCTGATCGGGACCGGTCTCCACAATCGAGCCTAGCATACCGGGATATTCACGCCGATCCCCGTCGCAAATGTCGGCGGAGCCTTCGCGCATTGAATGCAACCTCGCAACAATCTGTCTGTCTGTGGAAAATGAAAATACATTTCCGGATTTCCCCATGAACGTTAGAATCATTCGCAAATAGTGAAGCAATGCCGCGCAACCGTAATACTTTCGCATCAAAGGCCGTATTCTAACCCTTATCCAGGCTTCACCATTCGTTAAGGGGCGAATTCCACAGTGCCTTCAGCGTGTGATTCATGCTGGGGAAACACCATGCAAATAAGATCAATCCAATCGAAGATCGCGATGCTGTCGGGCTTGTGCCTGGCAGGCACCGTCGCCGTGCTCGTCGGCTTCGCCGTCCTGTCGACGCGCTCCAGCAACGAGTTCGTGACCGGCAACGTCGAACGGATCATCGAAAGCAAGACGACGGAATCCCTGCAGAATCTCGCGGCCACCCAGGCCGGCCTGCTGCGGTCGGAATTCGACACCGCGCTGAACGCCGCGCGGACGATGGCCAGCAGCTTCGCCAGCCTCGCCGACGACGGGGCGCCCGGCCACGTCCTGCCGGAAAAGCGGCGCGAGGCCTTCAACGGCGTTCTGCTGTCGGTTCTGAAAAACAACCCGCTGTTCAACGGCACCTATTCGGCGTGGGAGCCCGACGCGCTCGACGGCCGGGACGAGGAGTTCCGCAACCGCCGCGAAGCCGGCACCGACGCCACCGGCCGTTTCATCCCCTATTGGAACCGCGACCAGAACGGCCGCATCGCCATGCAGTCGTTGGTCGAGTATGACAGCCGCGACCGGCATCCCAACGGCGTGATGAAGGGCGGCTGGTACATCGGCCCGCAGGAGAACGGACGCGAAAGCGTGCTCGACCCCCTGCCCTACATCGTGCAGGGCAAGCAGGTGTTCCTGGCGACCCTGTCGGTGCCTGTGGTCATCGGCGGCAAGTTCCGCGGCGTGGCCGGCGCCGACTTCAACCTCGATTTCGTGCAGCAACTGTCGACCAAGGTCAGCGCCGCCGTCTTCAACGGACGCAGCCAGGTGGTCATCATCAGCAACATGGGCCTGATCGTCGCCCACAGCGCCCGGCCCGACCTGATCGGCCAGTCGATTTCCACCTTCGATGCCTCGTGGCAGAACGATCTGACCAGTGTCCAGGCCGGCAAGCCACATGTCGACATCGAAGCCTCCACCAACATGCTGCGTGCATTCGCTCCCATCACGCTCGGCAACACCGAAAAGCCGTGGGCCGTGCTGGTCCAGGTGCCGAAGGACATCGTGCTGGCCGACAGCATGGCCCTGGCCTCGGAACTGGGCGAGCGGGCCAACTCCAGCATCCTGTGGCAGGTGACCGTCGGCGCCCTGGTCGCCCTTGGCGCGGTCGCGGTGATGTGGGTGGTCGCCGGCGGCATCGCCCGGCCGATCCGCGCCAGCGTCAGCTTCGCCGAGGGCATCGCCGCCGGCCGCTTCGACCAGACGCTGGATATCCGGCAGGCCGACGAGGTCGGCGCCCTTGCCGACGCCCTGCGCAAGATGCTGGCCGACCTGAAGCGGATGATCGACCAGCGGGCCAAGGATCAGGCCAAGGCCGACGCCGAACGCCGCAAGGCCATGCTGCAGCTGGCTGACACTCTGGAAGCCCAGGTGATGAATGTGGTGGACGGCGTCGACCGCGCCGCCCAGTCGATGACCGGCACCGCCCAGACCATGACCGCCACCGCGACCCAGACCAGCCAGCAGGCCGGCGTGGTCGCCAACGCCTCGCAGGATGCCAGCAGCAACGTGCAGACCGTCGCCAGCGCGACCGAGCAGCTGTCCTCCTCGATCCAGGAGATCGGTGAGCGGGTCAACCGCTCCGCCCAGATCGCCCGCGAGGCGGTGGAGGCGGCCCAGCAGGCCAACGGGCAGGTGCTCAGCCTGACCGAGGCGGCGGAGAAGATCGGCACGGTGGTGCAGCTGATCCAGGACATCGCCAGCCAGACCAACCTTCTCGCCCTCAACGCCACCATCGAGGCCGCCCGCGCCGGAGAGGCGGGCAAGGGCTTCGCCGTGGTGGCGCAGGAGGTGAAGAGCCTCGCCAGCCAGACCGCCCGCGCGACGGAGGAGATCGCCGGCCACGTCACCGGCATGCAGCGGGTCACCGACGAGACCGCAAGCGCCATCAAGGGCATCGGCGGCATCATCGCCCAGATCGACGAGATCTCGACCGCCATCGCCGCCGCGGTGGAGGAACAGGGCTCCGCCACCGCCGAGATCGCCCGCAACGTCCAGCAGGCCGCCAGCGGCACCCAGGAGGTGACCAGGACAATCGCCGACGTCCGCAGCGCCGCAGTCGAGGCCGGCCATTCCGCCGAGACCGTCCTGTCGGTGTCCGGTCAACTCGCCGGCGACGCCGGCCGCCTGCGCACCGCGGTGAACGGCTTCCTGTCGACCATCCGTGCGGCCTGACGGGGCGCGACACAAAAGGGCTTCCCTGCCGGCCGGCGGGGGAGCCCTTTGGCGTTCGCGACCTCTCCCGCTGTTGACCCTCCTCCCCCGTCTCCCCACACTGGAGGCGGGAGACCGGAGGCGGAAATGTCGGATGTGGCGCTGTCGGAGCGGGCGAGGCGAGCCATTGACTTCGTGCTGGGAACGATCAACGCTCCCCGTCCGGCCGCGATGGACGAGGCGACGCTGCTCGACTGCCTCGGCGCCGACCACCCCGATCCCCGCTGGCGCCCGCATATCGAAGCCCTGTTCGACGAAGTGTCCATCGAGGCGCTGCACGATCTGGTGCTGGCCGGGGTGGTGGATTTCGATCAACTGGACCGTGCGGCGCGAATTTGGGGGATGACCAATGGACGAAACCACCCCTGGATCGAAGAAATGGCCGCCCTCACGCTGGCCTGCATTGCTCGCGGACGCCCTCCGTCTGCTACGGTCGCTCCCGGACAAACCGCGCTGGAGCTTCGGCGGCGGCACAGCGCTCGCCGCGCAGTATGACCACCGCGTCAGCTACGACATCGACATCTTCGTCCGTGACTCGGACGTGCTACGCGACCTGACCCCGGCGCGCAATGCGACCACCCGCGCCTTGCTGGCGGGACGTGGCTTCGAATATCCGGGCAACTACCTCAAACTCAATCTGGATGGCGGCGAAATCGACTTCATCGTCGCCGGGCGCCGCACAGAGAACCCGACACGGCCCTGGACGTTCGGCGGCGAAGAAATCCTGATCGAGACGCCGTGGGAAATAGCGATCAAGAAGATCTTCTATCGGCCGTCTTCGTTCAAGGTCCGTGACCTCTTCGATCTGGCAGCAGTGCTCGATCGCGACCCCGCCGACTTGGCGGTCTCCCTGCCGGAGGTGGAGGATCGCCTGGACAAGGTCATCGACCGGGTCGAGCGGATGGTTCCGGACTATCCCGAGGCGGCGGCAGCCGACATCAACCCGACGGCCGGCGGGCGGCGTTACATGACGCGCGAAGCCGCAGAGCAGGCACTTTTCTTCCTCAAATCCCGTCGCCAGCACCGGTCCTGAAATGAAAACGCCCCCTCCCGCGCATGCGGGAGAGGGCGCTCGGCACCAATATTCTGGGCGGAAAGCCCGATCAGATGTGCAGCGGACGACCGTCCACCGCCAGCGCCGCTTCCTTGACCGCTTCCGACAGGGTCGGGTGGGCGTGGCAGGTGCGGGCGACGTCTTCGGCGGACGCGCTGAACTCCATGGCCAGGACCAGCTCGCCGATCATCTCCGACACGTTCGGGCCGATCATGTGGACGCCCAGCACCTGATCGGTGGAGGCATCCGACAGGATCTTCACGAAGCCGTCGGTGTTGCCGCCGGCACGGGCGCGGCCGTTGGCGGTGAACGGGAACTTGCCGGCCTTGTAGGCGACGCCCGCGGCCTTCAGCTGCTCCTCGGTCTTGCCGACGGCGGCGACTTCCGGCCAGGTGTAGACGACGCCGGGGACGAGGTCGTGGTTGACGTGGCTCTTCTGGCCGGCCAGCTGCTCGGCCAGCGCCACACCCTCTTCCTCGGCCTTGTGGGCCAGCATCGGGCCTTCGACCACGTCGCCGATGGCGTAGATGCCCGGCACGTTGGTCTGGAAATGGCCGTCGATCTTGACGCGGCCGCGCTCCAGCTCGACGCCCACCGCCTCCAGGCCCAGGCCTTCGGTGTAGGGGCGGCGGCCGATGGCGACCAGCACGGTGTCGGCTTCGATGGTCTGCGCGGCACCGCCGGCGGCGGGCTCGACCGTCAGGGTGACGCCGGTCTCGGTCACCGACGCGCCGGTCACCTTGGTGCTCAGCTTGAAGTCCATGCCCTGCTTGGCGAAGATGCGCTGGGCCTGCTTCGACAGCTCGTTGTCCATCGTCGGCAGCACGCGGTCGAGATACTCGACCACCGTCACCTTGGCGCCCAGGCGGCCCCAGACGGAGCCCAGCTCCAGGCCGATCACGCCGCCGCCGATGACGACCAGATGCTTCGGCACCTCCGGCAGCGCCAGGGCGCCGGTGGAGGACACCACGCGCTTCTCGTCGATGGCGATGCCCGGCAGCGGGGTCACGTCCGAACCGGTGGCGATGACGATCGCCTTCGACGCGGTGATGGTGCCGACGCCTTCGACCTCGACGGTGTTCGGGGCGGTGATCTTGCCGGCGCCCTTCAGCCAGGCGATCTTGTTCTTCTTGAACAGGAACTCGATGCCGGTGACGTTGTCCTTAACGACCTTGTCCTTGTGGGCCAGCATGCCGGGCAGGTCCAGGTCGACGCTGCCGACCTTGATGCCGAACTTGGCAAGGCCGTGGGCCGCTTCCTCGAACTTCTCCGACGCCGCCAGCAGAGCCTTGGACGGGATGCAGCCGACGTTCAGGCAGGTGCCGCCCAGCGTCCCGCGCTTTTCCACGCAGGCAACCTTGAAGCCGAGCTGCGCCGCGCGGATCGCGCAGACATACCCGCCGGGACCGCCGCCGATCACAACGACGTCAAAAGTGCTTTCAGCCATGAGAGGCTTTCCTTTCGCCATTCTTGCTCGTTGCCAAAAGCCGTCCCATCCAGCGGGGAGGGCCGCGAGATATTCCGCGGGGCGATTTATGCCCGCGCTCACGCCCCGTGGCAACGGGACACTTCGTCTCTGGATGCAGGGTTGCCTGATGGACGGAGGTCAGAACCCGAGGTCGCGGTACAACTCCGCCAGCGGCATATCGAGGCCGGCGGTCTCCAGCACCAGCCGCCCCTCCTCCTCCAGCACCTCGGGTGCGGCGGGCCAGAGATTGTCCGAATCGCGGCGGTGCAGTTCCGCCCGGATGGTCCGGGAGTCGAGGAACAGGATCTCCCGCACCGACAGCATGGCGGCATAGGCGTGCAGCTTGGCCCGCTGCGCCTTCTCCTCGGTCGGCGACAGAATTTCCACCAGCAGTACCGGGGCGGTGGTGTAGGGAATTTCCGGATCGAACGGCTCGCAGGTCACGGCAAGGTCGGCGACGCGGTAATTGTGGGTCGGGTCGAAATGCGGACGGACGCCGGCTTCCGACAAAGTCCGGCAACGGCTTCCGTCACGCTTGCCCTTCTCCCGCAGGGCATCGCGCAATGCGGCACCCAAAGCGATCTGCAAGGTGCTGTGTGCGGGGCTCGGATGTGCCTGCCCGACAATTTCACCATCGACGAGTTCATACCGGCCATCGTCCCGGAACTCCGTTGCCAGGAATTCACCGACGGTCGTCAGCGGAGTGAAGCGACGGGCGAGCGGCATGGCGGTCTCCGGTCCGGACGGGACGTTCGGCAACAGCCCCAATGTTAATCCATTCCCATGCCGAAGCGAAGGGCACCACCTTTGCGCAAGCCCCCTCCCCGATCGGATCGGGAAACCTTTACGGCTCCGCTCGCGTTCCCATCGGCATCACACAGCCACCGCAACGGAGACCACCATGACCACCGTCAAGAAGTTCGCTCTGCTCGCCGTCCTGGGCACGCTGCTGGGCACCACGCTGGCCGCCTGCAACACCGTGGAGGGCGCCGGCCAGGACGTGCAGGCCGGTGGCCGCGCCATCGAACGGGGCGCCGACAACGTCCAGAAGAAGATGTAAATCCGCAGTCGGCTCGGCCTTGGAAATCCATCCTTCCAAGGCCGACCGCAAAACAGCCACCAACAAAACAGCCATGGAGCCTGATGCGGTTCGGATCGACCGCATCAGGCTCCATGGCTGTTTTGGTTTGACGGCCGGAGCGGCGCGTCACGTCGACTCCGGCATCCCGCGATGCGGGTCAGCGGCTCCGGGCCTTGCGCGCCGCATAACGGGCGTCGCGGGCGGCTTTCGCCTCGGCTGCCGTCGCCACCTGGCGCTTGGCCTGTTCGGCGATCTCCTGAGCAGCAAGCGCCTCGCGGGCGGCCCGCTCGGCCTGTTCTGCCTGCAGCGCTTCCTGTTCGGCGGCCTTGCGGGCTTCGCGCGCCGCATTGCGTTCGGCCTCGCGGGCCTCACGGGCGACGCGGACGGCCAGCCGGGCCTCTTCGCGCTCCATGAAAACCGGATCGTTCACACCGGGCTGCGCCTTGAACTTGTCCAGCAGTGCCTTCTTCGCGCCGGCGGCCGCGCTCAGACGCTCCGAAAGCCCTGCATCTTTAAAACCGTTCATGTCCATCCATTTCGTAAATTTTGCCGTACCCTCGGGACGATCATCCTTGGGAAGATCAGGGGGCCGGTCGGGCCGGGCATCGTCAACCGAGGAGGCGGGTACAAAAAAAGGCGGCCGGAGCCGCCCTTTCTCTTCGAACCTGCTGCGCTCAGAGAGCGCGGAGGTTCTCGGCTGCAACCTTGCCGCGGCGCGGATCGCGGATCGCGTCGAAGGACAGCTTCTGGCCTTCACCAAGATTGCTGATCCCGGCGCGCTCGACGGCGGAGATGTGGACGAACACGTCGGCCGTGCCGTCTTCCGGCTGAATGAAGCCGAAGCCCTTGGTGGAGTTGAAAAACTTGACGGTTCCGATAGCCATGGGTCAGTTCCCTTCCTGGCGTTGCGCCGCGCGAGTTTGCGCAGGCGCATCAATTTCACTTCAGGGAAGAGACCCAGATCCGCGTGACGGATCAGAATAACAAAGCCCAGAGCAACGTCGACCACCCATAGATGGGGCATGTGTCGGCAGCTTACAAGCGACAATCGACGCTCGCCGCCGATGCACGTGCGATTGTCTCAGCCCTTCATGCGTTTGATGGTGTTGGTCGTGCTCTGGCCCTGGACCAGCTCGGCCAGCACCACTTTCCCGCCATAGCTCTGGACGAAATCCGCCCCCACCACCGTGGCGATGGTGTAGTCGGCTCCCTTCACCAGCACGTCGGGGCGCAGAGCGTGGATCAGCGTTTCCGGCGTGTCCTCGCCGAAGATCACCACCAGATCGACGCAGCCCAGCGATGCCAGCACGGTGGCGCGCGCCGTCTCGTTCTGCACCGGCCGGCTGTCGCCCTTCAGCCGCTTCACCGAGGCGTCGCTGTTCAGCCCGACCACCAGCACGTCGCAGGCCGCCCGCGCCTGCTTCAGCAGCGAGATGTGGCCGGGGTGCAGCAGGTCGAAGCAGCCGTTGGTGAAGCCCACCCGCTTGCCGCGCAGCCGCCAGCGCTCCGCCCGTTCCGCCGCGGCGTCGCGGGTCAGCACCTTTTCCTCGCCATGGCGCCATTGCTGCTCGTGCAGGCCCGACAGCAGCTCGGCCGAACGGACCACCGCCGTGCCGACCTTGCCCACCACGATGCCGGCCGCCAGATTGGCCAGCCGCGCCGAATCGACCAGATCGATCCCCACCGACAGCGCGGCGGTCAGCGTCGCCACCACCGTGTCGCCGGCGCCCGACACGTCGAACACCTCGCGCGCCTCGGCCGGCAGATGCACCGCGTCCTCAGCCGTCACCACCGACATGCCCTGTTCGCTGCGGGTGGCGACGACGGCGCCGATGCCGCAGGTGGCGATCAGGTGACGCGCGGCGGCGATCACCTCCTCGTCCGTGCGGGCCGGCAGGCCGGTGGCCTCCATCAGCTCCTTGCGGTTGGGCGTGACGATGTCGGCGCCGCGATAGCGGCGGTAGTCGCGCCCCTTCGGGTCCACCACGACGGTGCGCCCGGCGTCCCGCGCGGCGGCGATCACCGCCACCACCAGCTCGTCGGTCAGCACGCCCTTGCCGTAATCGGACAGGATGACGCCGCCCACCTCGGGCAGCAGGTCGCGCACGCGCTCCAGCACGCGGTCGGCGACGGTGATCGGCACCACCGTCTCGATGTCGGTGCGCAAAAGCTGCTGCTGGCCGGCGATGAAGCGGGTCTTGACGGTGGTCTGGCGCCCGTCCTCCACCACGATGGCGCCGTCGCTGACACCCTCGCGCCGCAGCAGGGCCAAGAGGTCGGTGCCGATGCCGTCGCGCCCGACCACCGAGACGAAGCGGCAGTCCGCCTCCAGCGCCACCAGATTGGCGGCGACATTGCCGGCGCCGCCCAGCTTGGGCACTTCGCGGTCCACGCGCAGGACGGGGATCGGCGCCTCCGGTGACACCCGGTCCACCGAACCATAGACGAAACGGTCGAGCATCACGTCGCCAAGGCACAGCACGTTGGCGCGCGACAGGGTGTCGATGTGACGGGCAAGGTCGCTCATGGCGCCTGTCTTACCAACGCCAAAGCGGTAACGCCAGCGCATCGGCGTCTTCGCAGGGGTGACGCTCGTTTGTCACCGTCGTACGATGGCGTTCCGGCAACACCTCCTCCCATCCCCGCTGGTCCCCCGCATGCCCCGCCCCACCGTCGCGACCAGCCTGTCGGCCAAGCTGCTGCTGCTCACCATCCTGTTCGTGCTGCTGGCGGAGGTGCTGATCTACGCCCCCTCCATCGCCCGCTTCCGCATGAGCTACCTGGAGGAGCGGCTGGCCGCCGCCCACATCGCGGCCTTGTCGGTGGAGGCCGCGCCCGACCTGATGGTGACCAAGGAGCTTCAGGCGAAGCTGCTGGCCTACACCGGCACCCACGTCATCGACCTGATCCAGCCCGGCGCCCGCGTCTACATGCTGTCCAGCCCGATGCCGCCGCGGGTCGATGCGGTGTACGACCTGCGCGGCACCGGCATGGCCATGCAGGTCGTCGATGCCGGCAACGCCCTGTGGCTCGCCCTGGAGGGTCTCTTCGGGCCGCAGCACGACCGGGTGATCCGGGTGATCGACCGCTCGCCCAACGACCCGGCCCAGCGCGTCGAGGTGACGATGGACGAACGGCCGCTGATCGACGCCATGCTGGACTTCTCCCGCCGCATCCTGGCGGTGTCGGTCGCCATCTCGCTGATCGCGGCGATCCTGGTGTATCTCACGCTGCATGCCCTGCTGGTGCGGCCGATGCGCCGGCTGACCGCGGAGGTCGTCGCCTTCCGCCGCGATCCCGACGGTGCACCGCCGCTGGTGCCCGGCAGCCGCAGCGACGAGATCGGCGTGGCGGAGCGCGAGCTTGCCGCCATGCAGGGCACGGTGCGCGCGGCGCTGCGCCAGCGCGAACGGCTCGCCACGCTCGGCACCGCGGTTGCGAAGATCAACCACGACCTGCGCGGCATCCTCTCCACCGCCTCCCTCCTGTCGGAGCGGCTGACCGAGAGCGCCGATCCGGAAGTGCGGCGGGTGACGCCACGGCTGGTCGCCTCGCTCGACCGGGCGGTGGAGCTGTGCAGCCAGACCCTGTCCTTCACCCGCGACGGCGTCCTGCCGCTCACCCCCGCGCCCACCGATCTGCACCGGCTGGCCGAGGAGGCGGGGGCCGAGGTTCTCGCCACCGCCCGCCCCGACGGCGGCCGGGTGGAGGCGGAGTGGATCAACGACATCCCCGCCGGCACCCTGGCCCAGGTCGATGCCGCCCAGCTCGGCCGCGCCCTGGTCAATCTCGGCCGCAACGCGGTGCAGGCCGGCGCCGACCGGGTGCGCCTGTCCGCCCAGGCCGGGCGCACAGGCGCGCTGACCCTGACCATCGCCGACAACGGCCCTGGACTCGCCCCACGCGCACGGGAAAACCTGTTCCAGCCCTTCGCCGGATCGGCGCGGGCCGGTGGGATCGGCCTCGGCCTCGCCATCGCGCGCGAGGTGCTGCGCGCCCATGGCGGCGATCTCAGGCTGGTGGAGAGCGGCGCCGAAGGAACGGCCTTCGCCCTTGACATACCGCAATGCAACGAGGACACCGGCCCTGTAGCTGTTGCAGGGCACAAGTCGTTTGTGTCGCATTGATTCCGCGGGCTCCCTCCCGCAGAATCCCTTCAACAGCGAAGCGTTCGCGGGCAGCCCGGCGGGGCGGGAGGCGGGCGCATCCACCCTGACAACGCCTTGTTCTGAAAGGACTCCGGGACGTGAAAGCCTTCTCCTTCTGGATCAACCCCATCCTCGCCGGCATCATGGCCTTCGTCGGCCTGCTCGCCTCCTCGCGCGCGGCGGACGAAGCCTTCGCGGCCGGCGGTCTGATCGTTTTCCTCGGCTGCGTGCTCTTCATCTTCGCGTCGATCGGCCGCTATTTCGACCGCATGGGCTCCGCCCACTGACCGTCCGCACAGGCGACCGGTAACGCGATGGCCGGGTGAAAGACCCGGGGGGCAGGCGCCCAACACAAGCGGGTGCCACATGGCTCTGAACATGGCATGGGACCCCAACGCCTTCGCGACGATTGACGTCCTGCGCCGCCGTCCCGTCATGGACCTGAC
Organism: Azospirillum sp. TSH20; assembly: GCF_003115935.1. NCBI lineage: Bacteria > Pseudomonadati > Pseudomonadota > Alphaproteobacteria > Rhodospirillales > Azospirillaceae > Azospirillum > Azospirillum sp. TSH20. The sequence goes on along the minus strand of NZ_LGQU01000061.1, from coordinate 8,018 downwards.
GGCGGCGCTTCCCTTCTCCCTGGCTCCGAACACCATCGTCGATCTCGGCTGCGGTGCCGGACAGCTGTCCCGGCTGCTGGCGGCGCGCTGGCCGCTGGCCGACGTGCTGGCGGTCGACCACTCCCCGGCGATGCTGCGCTGGGCCGCCGACACACCGTCGCGCGTGCGCTACCGGCAGGCCGACCTGACCGTCTGGCGTCCGCACTGGCCGGCCGATCTCGTCATCTCCGCCGGCGGGCTGCAGCATGTCGGCGGGCACGAGCGGCTGTTCCCCGACCTGCTGCAAGCGCTCGGCCCCGGCGGGGTCCTCGCCGTCGCCCTGCCCCGCCCGCAGGACCAGACCGCCCACCGCCTGCTGCTGGAAACCGCCGCCGACGGCCCCTGGTCCGACCGTCTGCACGGCGCCTGGCCCGCCGCCCCGTCAATCGGCAGCCGCAGCTATGGCCCGCAGGACTACTATGACTGGCTCAGCCCCCAGGCCGCCGCCGTCGATCTGTGGGAGACCGAGTATTTCCACGCGCTGGACGGCGACGTCCCGCTTCTGCAATGGCTTCATCAGTCGGCGCTGGTCCCGGTGATGGACCGCCTGACCGGTCCCGAACTCGACCGCTTCCTCGCCGCCTACCGCCGCCGGCTGGAAACCGCCTATCCCGAGCATTCCAGCGGCAGCGCGCTGATCCCGACCAAATGGCTGTTCATGGTGGTGCGGGTGTAGGAGACACCCGCCCGCACCGGCCGGCCATCAAACCCCGTCGATGTAGCTCAGCAGCGGCTGCCAGTCGCCGCGATGCTCGGCGGCGCGCTTGCCCGGCATGTCGAACAGGCTGAGCCCGCTTTCCGCCGCGTCGGCATAGATCTGGCTGTCGCGCAGCCGGGTCACCACCTGATGGCCGACGCCGCCCAGGAAGCGGTCCAGCCGGTCGGCGGCCTTGGTGCGGGCGCGCATCCGGTTGCCGACGACCGCCACCATGGTCTTCTTCTTCGCGATGCGCTTCAGCTCGTCCAGTTTGGTGAGGAAGCGCTGGGTCGCCTGCTCGTCGAAGGCGCCGGGGAGCACCGGCAGCACGACGACGTCGGCCATCTTCACCAGATCCTCGATCTGTTTGGTTTTCAGCGCGGCGGGCGCGTCGATGACCAGCCGCTTGGTCCCGCGTGGCGTGTCGGTGAAGTCCTTGGCCCAATCGAGCCCGACCAGTAGCGGCGCCTTCTCCGGCCGGCGCTCCAGCCAGCCGAGCGAGGAGCGCTGACGGTCGACGTCGGCCAGCACGGTGGGCAGGCCCGCCGCGGCGGACGCGGCGGCGAGATGGGTGGCGACGGTCGTCTTGCCGCAGCCGCCCTTGATGTTGGCGACGAGGATCGTGAGCATGGCCGTGGACTCTACACCGCGGCGTCCGGCTTCGACCAGAAATGCTTGGTGTCGATGAAATCATGCCACAGGGCGACCAGCGCCGCCTCGGTGTCGGCCACCCCGCGGGCATGCCAGCCGATGACGATGCCGGCGGCGCGCGGCTCGCCGGGGGCCGACCGGCTGCCGTCGTCATGCAGCTCGTGCAGAAGCCGGGTCGCCGTCGCCACGTCGTTCAGATGCCCCAGCGCGTCCTGCAGGGCGGCAAGCTGATGGATGTAACGGCGCACCGGCTTGTCGTCATACAGGCTGCGGAAGAACTCCACGGCATAGCGCAGCTTCTTCAAGGCGATGCGCAGCTGGTGGCGCTGGGCCACCGGCAGATGGGCGAAGCCGTGGCCGGCCCGCTTGGCCTTCTTGTGGCGCTTGTTCAGCAGATGGTCGGCCAGCCCGATCACCGGCTGGAACAGCCGCACCGATTCCTCGCTGACCGGCTGGTCGCGCCAGCCGCGCTTCTCCACCCAGCTGCCGACGCCCAGCAGGAAGGCGGTGTAGCGCTCCGACCGGATCGCCTCGCGCACGCCCTCATAGGCGCGCAGCCGCTTGGCCTCGGCCGCCGCCGCCAGCGTGTCGAGATCCTCCACCGCCGAGCGGCCATGGCCGTCGGCCTTGTGGAAGGCGTCGCGCACGGGGGCCAGCAGCTCCTCGCCGAACACGTCCCAGTCGCGCGCCGGCCCCAGGCTGCCGGCCAGCCATTTGATCTCGCCGACCAGCCACAGATATTGCGCGGCCGGAATGAAGGGCCGGAACAGCGCGGTGGCCGAGCGCAGCCGGCGCAGCGCGACGCGCATCTGGTGCACGCCCTCCGGGTCCTCGCCGGCCAGCGTCACCGCCTCGTTCGCCACCAGATGGGCGAGGCAGGCACGCACGATGCGGGCGACCGCCCCTTCGACCGTGGTCTCCGGGTCCAGCACCAGCTTTTCTGCCTTCAGCGCCTTGTCGGCGCCGCCGTTGGCCAGCGCATGGCCGCGTTCCGCCTTGGTCCGCATCTCCAGCCGCAGCGGGGCGGACTTGGTCAGCTCCTGCGCCAGATCGTAGAGCGCGGCGGGCGTGCCGCTTTTCAGCTCCAGCTCCACCTCGCACAGGTCGCGGGATTGTCCGTCGGGCAGTTCGATCCGGCCTCGGTCGAAGGCGACCTCGATCAGGGTCGCGTCGCCACCGTCGCCCAGCGTCACGTCCTGCGTGGTCCGTTCGACGATTGAGGTGAAGACCGGCCGCAGCTCCCTGTCGCTGAGCGACCCCAGCAGCTCGATCGCGGCGCCGTCGGCGATCAGCGTCAGGTCGGGTGCGGCGGAGGTCACCGCGCATTCCCACTCGCCGCGCCCCAGCCCGTCCTCGTCCGGTGCGGACTTGACCGTCTGGACGAAGCCGTCGCCGGTCTTGCGCACCCGCAGCGTCACCTTGCGCGCGGCGAGCCGGCGGTCCTCGGTGTCGTAATAGGTGCTTTCCAGGGTCCGTGTCGCCGCCGGGCCGGTGGCCCGGTCTGCGATGGCGGAAGCGGCGCGCAGCCTGTCGAAGTCTTCCGGCTTCGCCGCCAGCTTCAGTTCCGTCTCGCGGTTGATCTCGGCCTCAGCCATCGCCTGCGCTTCAACCCCCGTTTTGCGGCCCATTGGCCTACAGTTGGGTGTTTGCACAGGCTATGGACAGGGTCAAGTTACGGAAATGTTGCAGGAGCCTGCAGTTGCGGTACCCCCAGCCCCTGCATCCCGGTCCGTTCAGGAGCAGCCGGAACGACGCATCGAGCATGCGGTTGCAGGGTCATTATGCCCCATTTCACCCCACCCTTGGGACGTTGCAAAGCGTGCAGGGCTGTGGTTGGGTTCCCCGAAATCGAAACGGCCCGTCCCGTTGGGAGAGGCCATAATTGGGGAAGTGTGACGATGACCGATTTCAACACGATCGACGACCTTGAGGTGAGCGGCAAGACGGTGCTGGTCCGCGCCGACCTGAACGTTCCGATGCAGGACGGCAAGGTGTCCGACACCACCCGCATCGACCGCCTCGCCCCCACCCTGAAGGAGCTGTCCTCCAAGGGCGCCAAGGTCGTGGTCCTGTCGCATTTCGGTCGCCCGAAGAACGGCCCGGACGCCAAGAACTCCTTGCGCAACGTGCTGGACGCGCTCAGCGCCGCCGTCGGCCAGAAGGTCGCCTTCGCCGAGGATTGCGTCGGCGAGAAGGCCAAGGAGGCCATCGCCAAGGTGCATGGCGGCGCCATCGTGCTGCTGGAGAACACCCGCTTCCACGCCGAAGAGGAAAAGAACGACCCGGCCTTTGCCAAGCAGATGGCCGAGCTGGGCGACCTCTACGTCAACGACGCCTTCTCCGCCGCGCACCGCGCCCATGCCTCGACCGAGGGCGTCGCCCGCCTGCTGCCCAGCGCCGCCGGCCGCCTGATGGAAGCCGAGCTGAAGGCCCTGACGCTGGCGCTGGAGAAGCCGGAGCGTCCGGTCGCCGCCGTCGTCGGCGGTGCGAAGATCTCGACCAAGCTGGAGCTGCTCGGCAACATGGTCCGCAAGGTGGACCTGCTGGTGCTGGGCGGCGGCATGGCCAACACCTTCCTGTTCGCCCAGGGCACGGACGTCGGCGCCTCGCTGTGCGAGAAGGACATGGCCGACCAGGCCCGCGCCATCATGGCGACCGCCAAGGAAGCCAACTGCGAGATCCTGCTGCCGAAGGACTTCGTCGTCGCCAAGGAGTTCAAGGCCGGGGCCGCCAACCGCGTCGTCGCCTTCGACGCCATCGGTGCGGATGAGATGGCTCTCGACATCGGCCCGGCCACCGTCGAGTTCCTGGGCGTGAAGCTGCAGGGCGCCAAGACCATCGTCTGGAACGGCCCGCTCGGCGCCTTCGAGATCCAGCCCTTCGACGCCGGCACCAACGCGGTGGCCGGTCTGGTCGCCGCCCGCACCGAATCGGGCGGCCTGCTGTCGGTCGCCGGCGGCGGCGACACCGTCGCGGCGCTGGCCCATGCCGGTGCCGAGGACAAGTTCACCTACGTGTCCGCCGCCGGTGGCGCCTTCCTGGAATGGCTGGAAGGCAAGGAGCTGCCGGGTGTGGCCGCGCTGAAGAAGTAAGCGGTTCCACGGTTCAATGGGTTCGATTTAGGGGGGTGCCACGGCATCCCCCTTTTTCATTGCCTCCAGACACCCCCGGAGGGCAAAGGACCCGTTAGGGCCGATTATGGGCGGAACCATAAATTATAGTCCGAAAAATAATTGCCCATAGTCCGCCCTCGCCCCCGCACACCAACCGTTTCCCCTTGCATCCGCCCGCACGAATCTCCATAACAGCGGCGGGAGGCTGGCGTCGGACGAGTCCCTCGCCAACCCGGTCAGGTCCGGAAGGAAGCAGCCGCAACGAGTTACGGCTCGGGTCGTTCGTCCAGTCTCCCACCCTATCCGAAAATTGCCAGCACGAAACAGACGGCGACAGCGCGGCGCCGGGACGCTATCCTGCGGCCCGAAATTCCCCTCCCGTCGTTTCGACAGGCCAGCCGCGTGACCGATACCACTGCCGAAATCACCGCCGCTCCCGCCGCTCCCACCACCGGGCAGGCTTACCGGGTGCTCGCGCGCAAATACCGGCCGAAGACCTTCGACGAGCTGATCGGGCAGGACGCGCTGGTCCGCACCCTGACCAACGCCATCCAGTCCGGCCGCATCGCCCAGGCCTTCATGCTGACCGGCGTGCGCGGCGTCGGCAAGACCACCACCGCCCGCATCATCGCCCGCGCGCTGAACTGCACCGGCCCGGACGGCACCGGCGGGCCGACGGTCAGCCCCTGCGGCGTCTGCGACAACTGCCGCGCCATTGCGGAGGACCGCCACGTCGACGTGATGGAGATGGACGCCGCCAGCCACACCGGCGTCGACGACATCCGCGAGATCATCGACGGGGTGCGCTACTCGCCCGTCTCGGCCCGCTACAAGCTCTACATCATCGACGAGGTCCACATGCTGTCGAAGAGCGCGTTCAACGCGCTCCTGAAGACGCTTGAGGAACCCCCGAGCCATGTGAAGTTCGTCTTCGCCACCACCGAGATCCGCAAGGTCCCGGTCACGGTGCTGTCACGCTGCCAGCGCTTCGACCTGCGCCGGGTCGACGCCCAGGTGTTGAAGGAGCACTTCACCCGCATCACCGCCCTTGAGGGCGCCGACATCGAGGGCGACGCCGCCGCCCTGATCGCGCGAGCCGCCGACGGGTCGGTGCGCGACGGCCTGTCGCTGCTCGATCAGGCCATCGCGCTGGCCGCCGGCACCGTCACGGCGCAGCAGGTGCGCGACATGCTGGGTCTGGCCGACCGCACCCGCGTCATCGACCTGTTCGAGGCCGCCGTCTCCGCCAAACCCGCCGAGGCGATGGACATCCTGGCCGACCTGCACCGCGTCGGCGCCGATCCGGTGGTGATCCTGCAGGACCTGCTCGATCTCGTCCACAATCTGACCCGCCTGAAGGTGGTGCCCGACAGCGCCAACGACCCGTCCCTGCCGGAGGCGGAGCGCACGCGCGGATCCGCCCTGTCGTCCAGGCTCGGCATGCCGGCACTGACCCGCGCGTGGCAGCTTCTGTTGAAGGGGCTGAACGAGGTGCAGGCCGCCCCGGTGCCGCAGCAGGCGCTGGAGATGGTGATCGTCCGCCTGTCCTACGCCGCCGACCTGCCGACGCCGGGCGAGCTGATCCGCCAGTTCCAGGCCCAACAGGCCAACGGCGGCAGTGGCGGCGCACCGATGGGCCGCGGCCCCGGCGGCGGCGGCGGACCGGTCGCGGTCGCCAGCCAGACCACCCACGCGGTTGCCCGTTCCATGGGTTCGGCCCAGCCGCAGAGCGCTCCCGTTGCGCAGGCCGCCCCCGCCGCCACCCCGGCCGGCGAAGAGCTGTCGCCGATGCCGCACGACTTCCGTGCGCTGGTGCAGCTGTTCTCCGACCGGCGCGAGGGCGCGCTCTACGGTTATCTGATGGAGACGGTTCAGCTGGTCCGCATGGAGCCGGGCCGGCTGGAGCTGAAGCTCCGTCCCGCCGCCCCGCCGACCCTGCCGGCCAAGGTCGGGCAGTTCCTGAGCGAATGGACCGGCCATCGCTGGATCGTCGCCCTGTCCGAAGGCCCGGCCCAGCCGACGCTGGCGGAGCAGGACAAGGCCGAGAAGCGCCGCGCCTGGTCGGAGGCCGAAACAAACCCGGTGGTGCGCGCCGTGCTCGACGCTTTCAGCGGCGCAAAGATCATCGACGTCCGCGATCTCGCCGAAGTTGCCGCGGCGGAGAGTGCGGCGGTTGCGGATGACGGCGAGACACCCGATTTCATGGTTCAGCAGCAGGACGATGGGGTCTATTACCCCCTCGACGACGAAGGAGAGTACTGACCGATGAAGAATATCGGCAACATGATGAAGCAGGCCCAGCAGATGCAGGCCAAGATGCAGGAAATGCAGGCGAGCCTGGAGCAGGTCGAAGTGACCGGCCAGAGCGCCGCCGGCATGGTCGTCGTGACCGTCAACGGCAAGAGCGAGATGAAGAAGGTCAAGCTCGACAAGTCCGTCGTCGATCCCGAGGACGTCGAGGTGCTGGAGGACCTGATCGTCGCCGCCTTCAACGACGCCAAGAAGAAGGTCGAACAGCACGTCGCCGAGGAAACCTCGAAGATGATGGGCGGCCTGAAGCTCCCGCCCGGCATGAAGCTGCCGTTCTGATTTCTTGCCCTCTCCCGCCCCGGGAGAGGGAGGGGACCCGCCGAAGGCGGGGAGGGTGAGGGGCGATCCGGACATGGATCCCCTGATCCTCGCATCACCCCTCACCCTTCCCATGGCTGACGCCATGGGCCCCTTCCCTCTCCCGGGGCGGGAGAGGGAGTTATGTGTCGGCCGCCAAGTGAATGATCGGACCTGAAATCGAACGCCTGATCCAGTTGCTGTCCAAGCTGCCGGGACTCGGTCCCCGGTCGGCGCGGCGGGCGGCACTGCATCTGATGAAGCGGCGGGACAGCCTGCTGGTTCCCCTGTCGGAAGCGATGGCGGCGGCCGGCGAGTCGATCCGCGCCTGCTCCATTTGCGGCAACCTGGACAGCCGTGATCCCTGCACCGTCTGCTCCGACCCCACCCGCGACCGTTCGGTCATCTGCGTGGTGGAGGATGCCGGCGACCTGTGGGCACTGGAACGCACCCGCGCCTTCCGCGGCACCTACCATGTGCTGGGCGGCCTACTGTCGGCCCTGCAGGGTGTCGGCCCTGACGACCTGAACATCGCCGGCCTCGCCGAACGCGCCAAGGACCCGGCGGTGCGCGAGATCATCCTGGCGCTGAACGCCACCGTCGACGGCCAGACCACCGCCCATGTGGTGACCGACCGCCTGACCGACTCCGACGTGTCGGTCTCCCGCCTCGCCCACGGCGTTCCGGTAGGTGGCGAACTGGACTATCTCGACGATGGCACGCTCACCGCAGCATTGAAGGCACGGCGGCCTTTGTAAGTGGCTGCGTAGTCCCCCCACCCCGACCCTCCCCCGCTGGGCGGGGGAGGGAGCAAGCGCTTGATCGGGAGAGTGGCGGCAGTCCCTCCCCCGCCCAGCTCTCGCACAAAGCTTTGCTTTGTGCTGACGCGGCAGGCGGACCGTAGGTCCGCT
>NZ_LGQU01000025.1:0-60352 GCF_003115935.1 Azospirillum sp. TSH20 | reverse complement strand
CTTCGTCTTCGCTTTTGCCCGCCGATTCCAGGCAGAAATCCAGGCTCTGGGACAGGAATCGCATCATCAGGTCGCGGAAGGGCGTCTTGTCGCCGACCGACCAGGCCCGCTCGACGAGGTCCAGATACAGGCCGCGGTCGTCGGCCTGGACCACAACCGGCGGGTAGCCGGCGCGGTTCAGGATCAGATTGCACAGCAGCAGCGCCGTCGCCCGGTTGCCGGCATGGAAGGGGCGGATGGCGCTCAGCCGGTGATGAGCCTCGAAGGCGGTGTCGGGGCCGGCGTCCGACTTGCGCATCCAGGTCGACAGCGCCGACATCGACACGCGCAGCTTGGCCGGGTCGGGTGCGGTTTCCGCCGGGTCGTCCTTCGGCGGACCGTCGCGGTACTTCCCGGCCTCGTCCTCGATCCCGCGATAGAGCACGGCATGAAAGGCGGTGACGGTGCGTTCGGTGACGGCGCCTGACGGATCGAAGGACAGGCGGGCCATCAGTTCCAGCGCCGCGCGGTGGTTCAGGACGAAGCGCTGCTCCTCCACCCCGCGGTGGCGCAGGATGCTGCCGCGCTCCAAGATCGCTTTGACGTCCGCGCGCTTGAGCGGAATCTCCTCCAGCGCCGCGGCGGCGACGGTCAGATCCAGCTCGAACCGGTCGGCGATGCCATGCACGACCTCCTGCGGCAGGGGACGCGCGGCGTCCAGCGCCCGTTTCTTCTCCGCGATCTCGTCGAGCAGGGCCATCGGTCACTCTGTCGCTGGGCAGGGGACGGTTTGTCGCGATGCGCATCTTGCCGCGCCCCCTGCGGGGATTTGCCGCTTGGACGGGCACGGTTGCCGGTTTTAGGATCCCTGTCAAGATGTCCACAACCCAGCCATGGCCGGCCGCAACCGCCTCAGTTCGCGGGATGTGCCTGCGATCGCGGGTCGCGAGGGGGGAGATCGTTGCGATGAGCTACGTCGTTTGGGACAAGTCCATGAGCGTCGGCGTGCCCGTGCTCGACGACGAGCACCGGCGCCTTCTCGACCTGTTCAACGGCCTGCTGGAAAGCGGCATCACCCCCGCCAACCGGGAGGAGCTGTCCAGTCTGCTCGCCAGCCTCCGCGACTATGTCGCCGTCCATTTCGCACGGGAGGAGGCGATGATGGAACGCTGCGGCTATCCCGAACTGGACGGCCACCTCGCCGCCCACCGCTATTTCGCCGACGAGGTGGAAAAGCTGGCCCGCGATTTCGACGGGGACAATCCCACGATGCTGCGCATGGACCTGATCCTGCTGCTGAAGGATTGGTTCGTGGAGCACATCCAGCAGACCGACAGCCTGTACAAGCCCTATGTGGTGGAGAAGGTGTAGGGCGTAAGAGTCCCCTCTCCCCCCCGGGGAGAGGGTTAGGGTGAGGGGGGCGCGTCGCGTGCCTTCAATCTATTGAAGCGCGCTTCGGCTATCCCCGAATCCTCTCTGTGCATCCCCCTCACCCAGCCCTCTCCCCGGGGGGGAGAGGGTTACCGGGGCGGGAGGGGGCTCTTGCACTCTTTTGCCTGAACTCACTGCTTCGCGGCGGCCTTCTGCTCCGGCAGACCCTTGTCCAGCTTGGCCTGGATGGCGGCCTTGTCGGTGTCGTCGTCGGCGCTGCGCAACGCGCGCATCCACTGGAATCGGGCTTCATTGCGGCGGCCGGCCCGCCAATAGGCATCGCCGAGATGGTCGTTGATGGTCGGATCGACCGGCTTCAACTCCACAGCACGCTCCAGCTTGGCGACTGCGGCCTCATAGTCGCCCAGCGTGTAGAGCGCCCAGCCCAGGCTGTCGACGATGTAGCCGTCGCGCGGGCGCAGTTCCACCGCGCGCTCCACCATCGCCCTGGCCTTGTCCAGATGCTCGCCGCGGTCGATCCAGCTGTAGCCAAGGAAGTTGAGAAGCGACGGTTCGTCCGGCCGCAGCTTCAGCGCCGTCTGCAGGTCGGCTTCGGCCTGCGGCCACTGCTTGGTCTTCTCGTAGCACATGGCGCGGGCGTACAGCAGCGGCCAATGCCGCTCCTGCGGCGTGCCGATCCGCTCCAGCGCCGTGGTGTAGGCGGGGATCGCCTCGGCATAGCGCTTGGCGTAGCGATAGATGTCGCCCAGGCGGGTGATGGCGTCGGTGCGCTCCGGCCGTTCGGCGGCCAGATCCTTGAGGATCGCGATGGCCTCGTCGTTGCGCTCCATGCGGGCGAGGCTGTCGGCCTCGCGCATGCGGGCGGTCCAGCCCAGCAGCGGGTCCTTCTCCAGCTTCTTGTAGGCAGCCAGCGCCTCTTCATGGTGGTCGCGTGACGCGGTGATGTCGCCGATCATCAGATGGGCGAGCGCCAGATCGCCGCGCAGGTGCAGCGCGATGCGGCCGAACAGCAGCGCCGGCTCGTCGGCATTCTCATGATGCAACGCGCTGCCCAGATCGAACAGCGCTTCGGCAAGGCCGGAACGGGCATCCGGGACCGGGTGGGTGTCCGACGGGGCGTTCGCCATCGCGGCCAGCGCCGGCTCCACCAGCAGCCCGTCGGGGTTGCTGCCCTGGAAGGCCTCGTAAAGCTTGCGCGCCTCGTCCTTGCGGCCGGTTCGGGTCATGAAGCTGCCGACGATCTGCACGACGCGCAGCGGCGCGTCCGTCTCCGTCACCTTGGCGTAGTGGGCCGCCGCCTCGTCGTTGCGACCGGCAAGATCGAGGATCAGCCCGGCATGCAGGTTGTAGAGCGCTTCGAAGCCCTGCACGCCGGACAGCGGCTGCAACGCCGTCAGCGCCTCGTCCGTCTTGCCGCGGGCCGTTGCCAGCCAGGCGCGGGTCAGCGGCGTCAGGAAGCGACCGAGTCCGTCGGTCGGCAGGCGGGCGGCATAGCCGTCGGCTTCGTCCAGCTTGCCCTTGGCCAGCGCGTCGGCGGCCAGCAGGGTCAGCGCCATCTGCGGCTCGCCTTTTTCATCAAGCAGCCGGCTGGCGTAGCCGATCGCCGTGTCTATCCGGCCCTCGCCCAACCGCAGCAGGAAGGTGCGGCGCAGCAGGGCGGGGTCGTCCGGATCGGCGTCCAGAGCCTGTGCGGTGAAGCGCGCCGCCGCCGTCCAATCATCCTGGTGCTGGGCGTAGCGGCCGGCCAGATAGCTGCCGGTGGCGGAACCGGTGCCGTCATCCGCAGCCGGGCCTGCCCCCGGCCCGGCGGCAAAGGCCGGCACCAAGGTGGTCCCGGCCATCAGAACGGCCAGGGAGATCGGCTGCAACCGGCGTCGCACACTCGTCATGCTCTCGTCACCTCGTTTTCCGAGTCGCTATCCCATCATTTTCGGCAGGGCGCGGGCAAGAGACTTTCGTGCGAGTCCCCTTTTCGCAACCGCTACCGCCACTCCCGCCGCACCTGTTCGATCCGCTCCGGGCGCAGGATGTCGGTGGCGTGGGCGTCCATGTGGGCACGGAGATGTTCCGGCATGCCGGGCGAAAGGGTGGCGCCCTCCACCGACCAGCGGGCCATCCAGGACAGGGTGCGCAGCCATGTCAGACGGCGCAGCGGCTTCAGCCAGGGCCGCACCTCGTCGGCGAGGTCGCCCGGAACCGCGATGGCCCAGGCTTCGATGAAGGCGTCGACATCGGCCGGGGCCAGTTCCGCATTCACCTCCGGATCCCATTTGGTCGAGGTGTAGAGGCTGGCATGGGCGAGATCGCTGGCCGGGTGGCCGTATTGCAGCTTTTCCAGGTCGGTGAACCACGCCTTGCCGTGGGTGTCGATCAGGAAATTGCCGGGATGCACGTCCACCCCCACCGCGGTCAGCGGCATCGGGGTTTCTCGCGGCGGGGCAAGGTCGCCGGCGCGGGCGGCGCCAAGCTCCTCCGCGATCAGCGCGCGCGCCTCGGTGGACAGATTGGCGCGGTCGAACCATTCCGCCTGTCGTTCGACCTGGGCCAGCAAGGCGGCGACCGGATCGGGCGGGGCGGGAAGCGGCTCAAAGAAATCCGGCGGCGCCATGCGGTGCAATGCCGCCAGCGCGCGGGCAATGGCCGGCATGTCGTCGGGCAGGGTGGGGGTGCGTCCCTCCACCTCGCCCACCACCAGGGCGCCGAGCGGCAGCCCCTCTCCCGGCGGCAGCAGGCCGGCGAAGCGCGGGGTGTGGCCCGACGGCTCGGCCCGCTGGAAGGCGGTGGCCTGCCGCTCCAGCGCCGTCCAGGCGTCGAGGCCGAGCTGGCTCCAGCGCGGGATGCGGGCGACCAGCCGCCGGCCGCGCAGTCGCACATGGTCGTGGGCGACGCCCTTCAGCGGCATAGGCTCCAGCGCGTCGGCGGGCAGGTCGGCAAGGCGCGGAAGCCTGGTCAGCGCGGCGTGCAGGGCCGTCAGCGAAAAGCCGGCCAATCCGCTCATGCCAACTCCGCTCACGCCATATGCTCGCGCAGGCGGGGCATCAGCTCCACGAGGTTGCAGGGACGGTGGCGGTTGTCGAGCTGCCAGACCAGGATGTCGTCCCAGGCATCGCGGCAGGCGCTGGGCGAGCCGGGCAGGGCGAAGATGTAGGTGCCGTTGGCGACGCCGCCGGTCGCCCGGCTCTGGATGGTGGAGGTGCCGACCTTGGCATAGCTGAGATAGCGGAACAGCTCGCCGAAGCCGGGGATCGCCTTTTCATAGAGCGCCTCAACCGCTTCCGGCGTCACATCGCGGCCGGTGACGCCTGTGCCGCCGGTGGTCAGCACCACGTCGATCTGCGGATCGGCGATATAGGCCTGGACCTGCGCGCGAATCGCCGCGATGTCGTCCTTGACGATGGTCCGGGCGGCGACCTTGTGCCCGGCGCCGGCGATCCGCTCCGCCAGCGCATCGCCGGAACGGTCGTCGGCGGCGCTGCGGGTGTCGGACACCGTCACCACGGCGATGTTCACGGGAATGAAGGGGCGGTTCTCGTCGATCTTCGGCATGGCGGCAGGCGTGTCCTCATGTCGGGCCGGAGCCCGACAAGGGGGCGCCGGCGGTCAGGGTGTCGGGCTGGCCTCTCCCCGCTCCGCCACCGTTTCCACCGCGACGGGGGTCGCCGGCTTCACCGCGGGCAGCGAGTCCGGACGGGTCGCCACCTCGGTCGGGCGGGCCTCCACCGCGGTGTAGGTCGGCCATTTCCCATCGGCGACGGCGGTGAGCGACGCGGTCTCCTGGCCCAGCCGCAGCCGGTAGATCCAGAAGTTCGCCATCACCTTCTCCACATAGTCGCGTGTCTCGCCGAAGGAAAGGCTTTCGATGAACAGCAGCGGGTCGGTGATGTCGCTCAGGTCGCGCCGCCAGCGCGCCAGATTGCCCGGGCCGGCGTTGTAGGCGGCGGCGGCCAGGAACAGGTTGCCGTCGATTTCCGGCATGCCCAGCAGTTCCGACAGGTAGCGCTGGCCCAGCTCCATGTTGCGGGACGGATCGAACAGCGCGTCGCGGCTGGCGTCGTCGCTGCCGATGTCGGCGTTGCGTTCACGCACATGCTGGGCGGTGCTGGGCAGGATCTGCATCAGCCCGGTCGCCCCGGCGGAGCTGACCAGACGCGGGTCGAAGCGCGATTCCTGACGCATCACCGCGAAGACCAGCGCGCGGTCCAGCGCGAAGCCGTCGCGCGGCTTCCAGTGCGGCAGCGGGTAGAGCGCCGCGGCATAAGGCGCGCCGTCCGGCCCCGCCACCGCGTTGCCCAGCCGCAGGGACAGCGAGGCGACGCCGGCGCGGTCGGTCAGCGCCACCATCGCCTGTTCGACCAGCTGGTCGCCCTGCGGATCGATGCGTTGCAGCTCCATTCCCGCCAACTCGCGCTGACCGGCCTGGAGCAGGGCGATGGCGCGGGATCCTGCCGGCTTGGCCGCCATCGCCGCCAACTGGCGTCCGGTCAGTTCCGGCGCCTGCCAGTGCACCTTTTCCAGCCCGTCCATGGTGCGCAGCGCGATCAGCCCATAGAAGGTGTGCGGGTAGCGGGCGGCCGCGGCCAGATGCTCGGCCGCCTCCTTCTCCTTGCCCGGTTTGCGGGCCAGCGCCCGGGCCGCCCAATAGTCGGCCGCCGCGGCCTTCCAGGGGGAACGGGGGCCGGCCGCGGCCATGCCTTCGAAGTGGCGGGCGGCGCGGTCGGTCTGCTTCAGCCGCCAAGCGGCGAGCCCGGCGATCCAGTGCGCTTCCGGCAGCATGTCGCCCGACCGCGCGGCGCTGGCCGAGGCGAGAGTCAGCGCCTGCGCCGTCTCGCCGGAATAGAAGAGGGATGCCGCGATGCGGGCGCGGGCGGCGTCATACTGCACAGTGTCGAGCTTGCCGCCGAACTCGTCCTGGCCCAGCAGGCTCAGGGCGGCGGCGGTGCGGCCGGAGCGCAGCAATTCCTCCACCCGGGCCACCGCCGCGCGGTCGCTGCGGGCGCGGGAAACGGTGCGGCTGCGCGGAGCGACGGTGACGCTGTCGTCATCGTCATCTTCGTTGCTGGCGACGGTGCGCAGGCCGCCCAGCCGTTCCAGCGATCCTACGAGGCGCACGCGCTCCTCGCCCCGCGGCGGCTTCGGCGCACGCTGGCCGGCGGGCTGGCGCTTCTGGGCCAGGCTGTGGACCCGCTCCGCCCCGGCGAGGTCGCCGTAATCCTGCATCCAGCGGGCGAGTTCCTCGTAGCTGGCGCGCCGGTCGGGGTGGAGATAGCGCTGGCGCAGGACGTAACCGACCAGACGGCGGTCCTTCAGCTTCGCCATCTCGGCATCGGCGGCGTCCCAGTCCGCCCGCTCCTGCGCCGCGAAGATGCGGCGGTAACGGGCGGCATCCTCCTCGTCCAGCTGGACGGCGCGGGCATCGGCATCGGTCGCGAGCAGAAGCGGGACGCCGGCAGGGTCGGGGGCCTCATTCACCGTGGGGGCCGCCAAGGGGGTGCCGTCGGCGGGCTCGGGGGCTGCAATTTCGGGGAGCCCCGCGGCCGGATCGCCAAGCGATTCGCCGAAAACGGAGCTGTCGGGGTCAGGCACGGAATCCCCGCCGGGCGGGACGACGGCGTGACCGTCCGGCGCGTGGATGATGAGGGCGGCGCAAGCGGGCCGGAACCCGACCGCGCCGTCGGGTCCCAGGGTGAAAGCCACCGTGAGACCCAGCACCCCCAGAAGGTTCCGCCGCAGCGGGGCCGCGCTCGCGGCCCGGTATGCTGCACTGCAAAATATCCGGAGCATGGCTCCGGGATACCCCACGACCGCGCGAACCGCAAGCAACGGATTCGCACGGAATGTGTCATGGCTGGTATTCGGCAGATGTTACAACGGCTTAACAAGCCTGGAAAAAAGGCTCTAGCCCGTTGGGAAGGTGCCTTTCGGCATGGGTTGATGGCATTTGTGCTGCGCGGCGACCGCAGTCATACGAACGATTTAGCCGGCGCTGCCACATCGCTTTTAGTCTTGGGAATACTTGATGCCTTCTTCGCCGATCCTTTGCTGCAACGCAAGCATGTCCCGCCACGCTTCCCGCTTTGCGATAGGATTGCGCAAGAGGTACGCCGGATGGAGCATCGGCATCAGCGGAACCGCTGTTCCCGCGACTTCATAGGTCTTCCACTGCCCGCGCAGGCGGGTGATCCCTTCCGCCCGGTTCAGCAGGGTCTTGGCCGACACCCCGCCCAGCGCCACCAGCAGCTTCGGCCGCACCAGTTCGACATGTCGTTCTAGAAAGGGCAGGCAGGCGGCGATTTCCGCCTGGGTCGGGCTGCGGTTGCCGGGCGGGCGCCAGGGCAGGATGTTGGCGATGTAGACCTTGCCGCGGTCCAGCCCGATCTGGGCCAGCATGCGGTCCAGCAGCTTGCCGCTGACCCCGACGAAGGGCTTGCCCTGCCGGTCCTCGTCCTCGCCCGGCGCCTCGCCGATCAGCATGACCGGCGCCTGCGGGTTGCCGTCGGCGAAGACGGTGTTCATCGCGGTGGCTTTCAGCGGACAGCCGTCGAAGCTGCGCAGGGCCGCTTCCAGCGCCTCCAGCGTCTGCGCCTCTCCGGCCCTGGCACGGGCCTGGATGCCGGCCTCGCTGGCGCCCAGCGGCTGGTCGGGGGAGGCGAAGAGGGCGGCCGGACGTGCGGAGGCGGGGGGCGCAGGGGCGGGTGCCCGAGTCGGTGCGGGGGCGCGCGCCATGGCGGCATCGGGTGCCATGCCGGCCGCGGGTGCGCCCGAAGGCAACGCCCGCGCCGCCGGCCGGGCGGTGAGGGTGGCCCAGTCGGTCGGCTCGTCACCGATGGCCTCGTCGCAGCCGATGTCGGCATGCCAGCGCAGCGCGTCTAGGATGTCGCATACGTCAATCATCGTTTGACCTTACCACAGATCGTGTGGTCTTACATGTCCAGATACCCAATTTGGGTGCGGCGCAAACCGTGCTACAAGCACGCGCCCGCAAAACACCATAGGGCGTCCCGAGGGAAACAGTACCAAAACAAGACGGTGGGGGAGTGTGGTGATGGAACGCGAACCGCGCGAGGTCATGGAATACGATGTTCTGATCGTCGGCGCCGGCCCGTCGGGCCTGAGTGCGGCGATCCGTCTGCGGCAGCGCGCGGTCGAAAGCGGCCAGGAGCTTAGCGTCTGCGTGATCGAGAAGGGGTCGGAGGTGGGCGCCCACCTGCTGTCCGGTGCCGTCTTCGAACCGCATGCGCTGGACGAACTGATCCCGGACTGGAAGGAAAAGGGCGCTCCCCTCACCACCAAGGCCCAAGAGGATCATTTCCTCTTCCTGACGGAAACGAAGGCCTACAAGTCGCCTTTCGCCCCGCCGCAGATGAACAACCACGGCAACTACATCATCAGCCTGGGCAATCTGGCCCGCTGGATGGCGACCCAGGCCGAGGAGCTGGGGGTGGAGATCTACCCCGGCTTCGCCGCCGCCGAGGTGCTGTATGACGACAAGGGTGCGGTGAAGGGCGTCGCCACCGGCGACATGGGCATCGGCAAGGATGGCGAGAAGACCGGCAACTACACGCCCGGCATGGAGCTGCACGCCAAGCAGACCATCTTCGCCGAGGGCTGCCGCGGCTCGCTGACCAAGACCCTGTTCGAGAAGTTCGACCTGCGTCGCGATTGCCAGCCGCAGACCTACGGCATCGGCATCAAGGAACTGTGGGAGGTCGACCCGTCGCAGTCGAAGCCGGGCCTGATCGTCCACACCATCGGCTGGCCGATGGACCCCAAGACCTATGGCGGGTCTTGGCTGTATCACATGGAAGGGAATCTGGTGTCGGTCGGCTTCGTCGTCGGCCTCGACTACTGGAACCCGCACATGAGCCCGTTCGAGGAGTTCCAGCGCTACAAGACCCACCCGGCGATCCGCCCGACCTTCGAAGGCGGCCGGCGTCTGGCCTATGGCGCCCGCGCTTTGTCGGAGGGCGGCTTCCAGTCGATCCCGAAGCTGACCTTCCCCGGCGGCCTCCTCATCGGCGACGGCGCCGGCTTCCTGAACGTGCCGAAGATCAAGGGCAACCACACCGCAATGAAGTCGGGCATGGTCGCGGCCGAGGCGGTGTTCGACCACCTGACCGGCGGCAACGACAATGGCCCGGAGGTCATCGCCTATCCGGAGCGGCTGAAGCAGTCCTGGGTCTGGCCGGAGCTGTATGCGGTGCGCAACATTCGCCCCGGCTTCCAGAAGGGCTTGTGGGCCGGTCTGGCCAATGCCGCCTACGAGACGGCGCTGAAGGGCAAGTCGCCCTGGACGCTGAAGCACCATGCCGACCACACCACCCTGGTGAAGGCCAGCGAGGCGCCGAAGATCGCCTACCCCAAGCCGGACGGCAAGGTCAGCTTCGACCGCCTGTCCTCGGTCTACCTCTCCAACACCAACCATGAGGAAGACCAGCCGCCGCACCTGACGCTGAAGGACAAGTCGGTCCCGATCAGCGTCAACCTGGCGCTCTACGACGCGCCGGAGCAGCGCTATTGCCCGGCCGGCGTGTACGAGATCGTCCGCAACGACGACGGCAGCGACCCGCGCCTGCAGATCAACGCGCAGAACTGCGTCCACTGCAAGACCTGCGACATCAAGGACCCCACCCAGAACATCAACTGGGTCGTGCCGGAAGGCGGCGGGGGACCGAACTATCCGGGCGGCATGTAAGGAGCTTTTGCCTCTCCCTCTCCCGCGTGAGCGGGGGAGGGTTGGGGAGGGGGCAAGGCCGACAGTCGGGTGCCGGTTGCGCCGGGGGCCACTCCTATCTATAAGGCAGGGGGTAACCTTTCTGCGACGGCGCGATGATCGTTTCCTGTCCGACCTGCTCGACGCGCTACACCCTGTCCGACGAGTCGCTCGGCCAGGACGGCCGGAAGGTTCGCTGCGCCCGCTGCGGCCACACCTGGTGGCAGATGCCCGACCGGCCGGAACCCGATGAGGTGGTTCCCGATGCGCTGACTGAAATCCGGCCAGCCACTTCTACCAAGCTCGCCACCAAGGCTGTAGCGAAGACCAAGGTCAAGCCGCCCAAGGCCCCGCGCGCCAAGCCGGCGCGCAGCACGGTGATCGGCTTCGCCCTGCTGGGATTGCTGGTCGCCGGGGCCGCTGCCGGCGCCTATTTCGGCCGTGACGCCATCGTCCGCAGCTGGCCGCCCGCAGCATTGCTCTATGACACCCTCGGCATGCCGGCCGAGCCGCCGGGCTTCGGGCTGGAGTTGCGCAACATCCGTTCCGAACAGAAGATCGAGGGCGGAACCGCCGTTCTGCTGCTCGACGGCGAGGTCGCCAACGGCACCGAGGTCGAGCGCACCCTGCCGCCGTTGCGCGTCATCACCTTCGGTCCCGAACACAAGCTGCTGCAGAGCTGGACCATCGAGCCGTCGGCCGAGACCCTGGGCCCCGGCGCATCGGCGAACTTCCACCACAGCCAGCCCGATCCCGGCCCGGTGACCGAGGTGACCATCACCTTCGGCGGCCCGCCCCCGGGAATGGAGCCTCCAGCCGCCGAAAAGCCGGCCGAGAAGGCTCCGGAGAAGGCAGCCGGTCACGCCAAGCCGGCGGCGGACAGCCATGCCGCTCCGGCCAAGGCATCCGGACATTCCAGCGGCCACTGACCCGTCCCGAATCCGGCGGCATCACCGCTCCGGAATGCCGTATTTCCGCAGCTTGTTGGCGATCATCGTGTGCGAGGTGTTCAGCCTTGCGGCCAGCTTCCGGCTGGACGGGAAGCGCGGATAGAGCCGGCGCAGCAGCGTCCGTTCGAATCCCTCCACCGCATCCTCCCAGCTGTCCGCCTCTTCCGCCGGCACCCCGGCCGACTGCATGCCGGCGCCGGCCAACTCCAGGTCTGCGGCGTCCAGCGCGCCGCCGTCGCTCATGGTCATGGCGCGGAAGATGACGTTCTCCAACTGGCGCACATTGCCGGGCCAGCGGTTGGCGAGCAGCGCCGCCGCAGCAGCCGGAGTCAAACGACCGGGCGGCCGGCGGGCCTGCGCCGCGGCACGTGCGATGAAATGGCGGGCCAGCAGCAGGATGTCGTGGCCGCGCTCGCGCAACGGCGGGACGCTCAGCGACAGCACGTTCAGGCGGTAGAACAGATCCTCGCGGAAGCTGTGGTCGGCGACCATCGCCTCCAGCGAGCGGTGGGTGGCGCTGATGACGCGGACATCCACCTTCTGCTCGCGCTCGCCGCCCACCCGGCGGAAGCTGCCGTCGTTGAGGAAGCGCAGCAGCTTTGCCTGGAGATAGGCCGACATCTCGCCGATCTCGTCCAGGAAGACGGTGCCGCCATGGGCCAGTTCCAGCAGGCCGGGCTTGCCGCCGCGCTGCGCCCCGGTGAAGGAGCCGGGGGCATAGCCGAACAGCTCGCTTTCCGCCAGATTCTCCGGCACGGCGGCGCAGTTCAGCGCCAGGAAGGGCTTGTCGCGGCGCGGGCTGGCGCGGTGGCAGGCATGGGCGATCAGCTCCTTGCCGGTGCCGGTCTCGCCCAGGATCAACAGTGGCGCCTCCATCGCGGCGACCCGCGCGGCCCGCGCCTTCAGCGCCCTGACCGGCGGCGATTCGCCGAGGATGCGGTCGAAGCCGCCCTCATCGAAATTCTGGATGGCGTCGAGCCGCTCGCCCAGACGTGACGGGGTGAACAGGGTGATGACGGCGCCCGCCGCCTCGACATCGACGATGGGCGTCACCTCCAGCAGGAAGGGCTGGCCGTTCAGCGTCACCTCGCGGCCCGACATCCGGAAGCCGCCGGTGGTCAGTTCGCGCGTCAACCCCGGCTCGCCGAAGAGTTCGCCAATATCAAGCCCGGCGAGGCGCGACTCCGGCAATCCCGCGACCTGGGCCGCGGCGGTGCTCGCCACTACGACACGCCCGGTACGGTCCACCGCCAGCACCGGGTCGGGCAGGGCGGCGAGCAGCGCATCCAGATGCAGCCGCCGCCGTGTGCCCGGCAGCATGTCGATGGCTGCCACCGATCGCACCCCGGCGATGGTGCGCAGCGCGTCGGACAGGGCCGGCAGCGCCGCCGGGTCCAGGCCGGGCGCGTCGATATGGATCAGCGGCGGGTCGACCTCGACGCCGACGACGTTGAGGCGGCGCAGCGCCAGCACAGCGAGGATCTCATGGGCGATGCCGACACGGTCGGTGAAGGTGACTTCGATGCGCATGAGGGTGGTGAGAATTCTGGAGTGGAGGGTTCGAAGCCATCACTGTACACAATCCGTTACGCCGTATCAAAATCTTTACACCCCTCCAAACTCCTGATCTTCAACGATCCGTCTCCGAAATACCCTCCCCCTGTAAACATCTGAATACACCCCAATCCCCGCCATTCCCCCCGCACCACAGCAAATCCGCCATTTTTGCCTCTGGCACACAGTTTGCGATCCACTCCCCCAAGCGAAGTCATCCATCCCCTTGGGAGCCAGTCTCATGCGCGTGATCGTTCTGGGCAGCGGCGTCATCGGTGTCACCACCGCCTATTATCTGGCGCGCGCCGGGCATGAGGTGACCGTCATCGACCGTCAGGCCGGTCCGGCGCTGGAGACCAGCTACGCCAACGCGGGCGAGGTGTCGCCGGGCTATTCCGCTCCCTGGGCGGCGCCGGGGCTGATGCTGAAGGCCGCCAAGTGGATGATGATGAAGCATTCGCCGCTGGTGATCCGGCCGAAGCTGGATCCGGCGATGTGGTCCTGGTGCCTGAAGCTGCTGGCCAACGCCAACGAGGCGAGCTACCAGCTGAACAAGAGCCGCATGGTGCGCGTCGCCGAATACAGCCGCGACTGCCTGAAGGCTCTGCGCGCCGAAACCGGCATCACCTATGACGAGCGCACCCAGGGCACTCTGCAGGTCTTCCGCACCCAGAAGCAGATGGACGCCGCCGGCTACGACATGGCGGTGCTGGAGCGCTATGGCGTTCCCTACAGCCTGTTCGACCGCGACGGCCTGACTTCGGTCGAGCCGGCTCTGGCCCATGTGAAGGACAAGCTGGTCGGCGCGCTGCACCTGCCGGGCGACGAGACCGGCGACTGCTTCCAGTTCACCAACAAGCTGGCCGCCTATGCCGCCAAGCGCGGGGTGGAGTTCCGTTACGGCGTCTCCATCCGCGGCCTGGAGAGCGACGGGCGCAAGATCACCGGCGTGCTGACCGACCAGGGCACGCTGACCGCCGACAGCTACATCGTCGCCATGGGCAGCTATTCGCCCAAGCTGGTGAAGCCGCTGGGCATCGACCTGCCGGTCTATCCGGTAAAGGGTTATTCGTTGACCTTGCCGATCACCGACGCCGCCCACGCGCCGGAATCGACGGTGATGGACGAGACGCACAAGATCGCCGTCACCCGCCTGGGCGACCGCATCCGCGTCGGCGGCACGGCGGAGCTGTCCGGCTTCGACCTGACCCTGCGCGAAAGCCGCCGCGGGCCGTTGGACCATGTGGTCAGCGACCTGTTCCCCAACGGCGGCGACCTGTCGAAGGCGGAGTTCTGGACCGGTCTGCGCCCGAACACGCCGGACGGCACGCCGATCCTGGGGCCGACCCACATCCGCAACCTGTATCTCAACACCGGCCACGGCACGCTGGGCTGGACGATGTCCGCCGGCTCCGCCCGCGTGCTGGCCGACGTGGTCAGCGGCCGCCGGACCGAGATCGACATGGACGGGCTGAGCGTCGAGCGCTACGGCCGCAAGCCGTCGGTGGCGGTGTCCCGCCCGGCCACTGTCCGCCCGGCCTGACCTGAATACGACACCCGCGCCGCCCGGCGGACGCGGGTCATCGCCAGCTCAAGAAGGGCGGCGTCGGTGATCTCGGCTCCATCCAGCCGATGTCGCCCACGCCGCCCTTCGCATTTCTCCACCCGGTGACCGAGGCGCCTGAGATGCAGGATCGCCTCGTAGAGCCGGGTCGCCGGCTCGTTGGTTGAGCGGGTGGTCATGGATGAACCACCAGAACGACCAGCCGCTTCGGGCCGTGGACGCCGTAGGCCAGCGTCTGCTCGATGTCGGCGGTCTTGCTGGGACCGGACACCAGCAGCGCGTTGGTCGGCATGTCCCGCGCCCATCCCTGTTCGCGTATGGCCTGCAGGAAGGTGTCGTAAAGGGCGTCGGTGCGCAGGATTGCGACGTGGATGTGCGGGACCAGCGAGAGCGTGCGCGGTTCGTCCGCCGACGGCCACAGGATCAGGCTGCCGGTTTCGGCGATCGCACCGCGGGTGGTGGTCAGGCCGGCCTCGATGGACTCGAACAACTGGGGCTTGATGTCTTCGAAAGGGCGGTCGTAGGGGATGAGAACCGGACCCGGCGCAGATCCCCTCTCCCCCCCGGGGAGAGGGTTAGGGTGAGGGGGATTCGTGGCGGGACCTTCGGGAGAATCATGCGATGCTTCCCCCTCACCCCGACCCTCTCCCCGGGGGGGAGAGGGGGATTCAGCCTTCCACCCCTCGACCAGCCGCTTCCCCGCCTCCGTTGCCGGAGCGTAGAGCAGCGACCCCACCCCCTCCCGCGCCAGGAATTCCCGCAGCACCACCGGCCAGTCGGCCTCCGTCGCGTCGAGGAACTCCGTATGCACCGCCTCCATCAGGCGGCGGATGCGGGGCAGGCGCTCCTCAGGTGCCCAGTGCTTCGCCTCAATCGACGCGAAGTCCGACGGGGGCGGCGTCAGCGGATGGGCGTCGCGCGTGGTGCGAAGCTTCGTCAGGATCGAGTTGCGGGCGTCAGACATCGGGAATCCCCTTGGCGCGGGCGAGGTCGTGCAGGGTGCGGCCGGCGAAGCGCGGCTTGGTGCGGACGCTCGTCCACTCCTTCAGCATGGGCAGCGACGACGGCGCCGCGTTGCCGAGTTTGCTCATTGCCAGCGTGGCGATGCGGTAGGCAGTTGGGGAGGCGTTCATCGCCGCCCAGCCGCTCCACACCATCGATTCCGCACGGCTGGCCTTGGCGCCGCCGTCCTTCACCGCCCCGCCGGGTTTCACCGCCTCGACCCGCAGACGCCCCATGATCTCGACGATGGGGATCTTCACCGGGCAAATCTCGACGCAGGCGTTGCACATGGTGCAGGCGTGGGGCATGGCGCCGCGCTTGGCCAACCCCTCGATCTGCGGCACCAGGATCTTGCCGATCGGGCCGGGATAGGGCGCCTCATAGGCATGGCCGCCGACCTGGGTGTAGACCGGGCAATGGTTCATGCAGGCGCCGCAGCGGATGCAGCGCAGGGTGTCGCGCAGTTCCGGGTCGGCGTAGATGCTGGAGCGGCCATTGTCGAGGATGACCAGATGCACCTCGCGCGGGCCGTCCTTCTCGCCGTCCTTGCGCGGGCCGGAGATCATGTTGACATAGGTGGTGATCGGCTGGCCGGTGGCGGAGCGCGGCAGCAGGCTGATGACCGGCGGCACGTCCTCCAGCTTTTCGACCACCTTCTCCAGACCCATGAAGGCGATGTGGACCGGCGGCACCGTGGTGCACATGCGGCCGTTGCCCTCATTTTCGATCAGGCAGAGGGTGCCGGTCTCCGCCACCGCGGCGTTGACGCCGGACATGCCGACGTCGGCGGCCTGGAACTTGGCGCGCAGCACCCGGCGGGCGAGGTCGGTCAGATAGGCCGCGTCCTCCCGGCTTTCGGCATCCTTGATCTTGCGCTTGAACAGATGGGCGATCTGCTTCGTGTTAAGGTGGATCGCCGGCATGATGATGTGCGACGGCATGGTGCCGTCCAGCTGCACGATGTATTCGCCGAGGTCGCTCTCCAGAACCTCGATGCCGTCCTTTTCCAGCACGGCATTCAGGTGCATCTCCTCCGTCACCATCGACTTGCCCTTGACCACCAGCTTGGCGTTGGCCTTGTGCAGGATGTCGAGCGCGATGGCATTGGCCTCGTCCGTCGTGGCGGCCCAATGGACGGTGATGCCGTTGCGGGTGCAGTTCTCCTCCAGCTTCTCCAGCAGTTCCGGCAGTTTCGACAGGGCGCGCAGCCGGACCGAGGCGGCAAGCGCCCGCACGCCATGCCATTCGCCCGTGTCAGAGAACTGGGCAGCGCGCTTGGTCATCAGCCCGTCCATGGCGCGGCGGAAATTGCCGCGCAGCTGCGGGTCGGCCAGCGCCGCGCGCGAGGCGGCGGCGAAATCCGGTGCATTACCGTCCATGGATGCGCTCCTTCAGGAACTGGGCGATGTGCTGGCCGCGCGCGGCCTTGGCGCCGGCCTCCAGCGCGCCGGTGATGTTCAGCAGGCACCCGCAATCGCCCGACACCACGCGGGCGGCGCCGGTGCCCTCGATGTCCGCCACCTTGTCGCCGACCATCGCGGCGGAGATCTCCGGATGGCGTACGGCGAAGGTGCCGCCGAAGCCGCAGCATTCCTTCTCCCGCTTCAGCTCCACCAGCTCGACATTGGCGAGCTGGCGCAGAAGCGCCTTCGGCTCCTCCACCACGCCCATCTCGCGCTGGGCATGGCAGGAGGCATGCCAGGTGACGCGCACCGGCTCTCCCTGGTCGGTGAGTTGGACGTCCAGCACATGGACCAGGAACTGGGTCAGCTCCCACACGCGGGACGCCACCTGCACCGCCTTGGCCTCGTCCGGTTCGCCGCGGAACAGGTCGGGCCAGTGCTTCTTCATCATGCCGGCGCAGGAGCCCGACGGCACGACGATGGGATCGTCGCCGGGGAACAGGTCCAACTGGGCGCGGGCGACCTTCAAGGCGTCGGCGCGATAGCCGGAGTTGTAGGCCGGCTGGCCGCAGCAGCTCTGGCCTTGTGGGAAGACGACGGTCAGGCCCTGCAACTGCAGCAGCTCGATCCCCGCCATCCCGGCGTCCGGGAAGAACAGGTCGACGAGGCAAGTGCCGAAGTAATAGACGCGGGTGGGTTTGGGGGTGGGGGGCTGATGATCCATGAACGTTTCCTCACCGTCATAATTATTGCCCCCACCCCGACCCTCCCCCGCTGGGCGGGGGAGGGGGACAGGAGCTTTGTTCGGTGTTCAGCGGCAGTCCCCTCCCCCGCCCAGCGGGGGAGGGTTAGGGTGGGGGCAAGTGCCCCTCTCAGAAAGCCACCTCCGCCACCCGAGCCGTCTCCTCCACCTTCGCCGTCGCGCAGGCGTCGACCAGATAGGCGATCGACCGGTAGGGGACGCCAGCTTTGTCGGACAGGCCGATCTCGCAAGTGCGGCTGGTGGAATAGCCCGACGCGCAGCCTTCCGGCACCGATGCCGGCAGGTGGCGCAGCGCGTGGGCGTTCAGTTCCGGCGTGGTGAAGCCCTTGTCGCCGGCGAAGCCGCAGCAGCCAACGTCGGGCGGGATCACCACCGTCTCGGCGCAGGCTTTCGCCACCGTGGTCAGGGCGCCGTCCAGCCCCATGCGGCGGGTGGAGCAGGTCAGGTGCAGCATCACCGGCTCCGCCGTCCTGGCGATGTCCAGGCGCGGCAGGGCGAACTCGCTGAGGAACTCCGCCACGTCGAGGATGCGCAGGCCGGCATCGGTCAGGCGCTTCTTCAGGCGCAGGGCGCAGGGGCTGGTGTCCATCACCACCGGATACCGGCCGCCTCGGCTCGCCTTCGACAGGGCCGCCAGCATGGCGTCGGCCTTGGCGTCGGCGGCTTCGATCAGCCCCTTGCTCTCCAGCGGCATGCCGCAGCACTGGCCATCCGCCGCCTCCGGATAGAGGATGCGGAAGCCGGCCTTGCGCATCACCGACTCCACCACCTGTGGAAGCGGGCGCTGCTGCGGATCGGTCGCCGCGGGTCCCATGGTCCGGCTGACGCAGCTGGGGGCGTAGACCACGGTCGGCAGGTCTTCGCTGGTGAGAATGTCCGCCTTCGGCGAGAAGGTCGCGGATGTGGGCATGTTGCGGGGCAGAACCGGCAGGTTGCCGCCGGTCAGCACACGGGCTGCCGCCTGAGTGGCGCCATGGCCGATGGTGCGGCGGGCGAGGTCGGCCAGACGCAGGCCGGTGCGGGCGAGGCGCAGCGTGCCTTCCATGTGGTCGGCGACCAGCGTCCCCGCCTTGCGGGCCATGCTGCCGCGCCGCTCGCCGCGCATGGATTTGATCAGAAGCCCGGTCTCGATTCCCACCGGACAGGCGGTGGCGCACAGGCCGCAAGCCGCGCAGGTGTCGATGCCCTGATACTCATAGGCGGCACTGATCTCGGCCAGACGTCCGGCATCGTTGCCGGCCGCCGCCAGCCGTGCCATCTCGCGCCGGCCGACGATGCGCTGGCGCGGTGACAGGGTGAAGCGGTGGGAGGGGCAGGTCGGCTCGCAGAACCCACACTCGATGCAGGTGTCGACCAGCGGGTCGGCGGGGGGAAGCGGCTTCAGGTTCTTCAGATGGGCCTGCGGGTCGCCGTTCAGGATGACGCCGGGGTTCAGCAGCCCATCGGGGTCGAACAGCCCCTTGATCTCCTTCATCAGCCCATAGGCCTGCGGACCCCATTCCATCTCGACGAAGGGGGCCATGTTGCGGCCGGTGCCGTGCTCCGCCTTCAGCGAACCGTCATAGCGGGTAACCACCAGCACGGCGACATCATCCATGAAGCGGCGGTAGCGGTCGATCTCTTCCTGGGTGTCGAAGGCCTGGGTGAAGACGAAGTGCAGGTTTCCTTCCAGCGCGTGGCCGAAGATGATCGCCTCGTGATAGCCGTGGCGGACGAACAGTTCCTGCAGCTCGCGAGTCGCTTCGGCCAGCCGGGGCAGGGGGAAGGCGACGTCCTCGATGATGACGGTGGTGCCGGTCTGGCGGATGGCGCCGACCGCCGGGAACAGGCCCTTGCGGATCTTCCAGAAGCCTTCGCAGGCCTTGGCGTCGGTGGTGAAGCCGGTGTCGCCGATGGTGACGCAGTCGGCCAGAACTCTGGCGATCTCCGCCACATTGGCCTCCAGCGCCGCTGCGCTCTCGGCGCGGGTCTCCACCAGAACCGCCGCCACCTCGGGGCCGAAGCCGCGGATCTGCGGCGGCATGCCCGGCTTGTCCTGGATCGAGCGGAGGGAGGCGCGGTCCATCAGCTCCGCCGCATCGACCGGTGCCGCTTTCAGCAGGGACACCGCGTGGCAGGCCTCGCCGATGTCGGGGAAGAACAGCAGGGCGCTGGCCTTGTGCGGATGCTCCGGCACGGTGCGCAGCGTGATGGCGGAGATGAAGCCCAGCGTCCCCTCCGACCCGATCATCAGGTGCTGGAGGATGTCGACCGGGTCTTCATAGTCCACCAGCGCGTTCAGGCTGTAGCCGGTGGTGTTCTTGATGCGGAACTTGTCGCGGATGCGGCCGGCCAGCGCCTCGTCCGCGCGGGTGCGGGCGCCGAGATCGGCCAGCCGGCCGAGCAGTGCGCCATGGCTGTCGCGGAAGCGGCTGCGGCTGGCCGGATCGGCGGTGTCCAGCACCGTGCCATCAGCCAGAACCAGACGCATCGACTCCAGCGTGCGGTAGCTGTTCTGCGCGGTGCCGCAGCACATGCCGCTGGCGTTGTTGGCGGCGATGCCGCCGATCTTGGCGGTGGCGATGGAGGCCGGATCGGGACCGATCTTGCGCCCCAGCGGGGCCAGCCGCCGGTTCGCCTCCGCCCCGATCACGCCGGGCTGCAGGGTGACGGTGGCCGCCCCCGGACCGATGCTGCAGCCACGCCAGCCGTCCCCCAGCACCACCAGCACGCTGTCGCTGACCGCCTGCCCCGACAGGCTGGTGCCGGCAGCGCGGAAGGTCACCGGCACCGTGTGGCCGCGGGTGATGCGTAGCAACCGCACCACCTCCTCCTCCGTCTCCACCAGCGCGACGATCTTCGGGATCAGCCGGTAGAAGCTGGCGTCGGTGCCGTAGGCCAGCGTGCGCAGCGGGTCTGTCACCAGCCGGGCTTCGGGAATGACGGCCAGAAGCTCGGCCAGCACGCGGTCGTAGGGGGCGGCCAGGGGGAGGGACGGCATCGGCAGCGCTTCCTGCTGGTGGTGGTGGAGGTGGCGGGAGGAACCGGCCTCAGCGGCCGATCACCATCTGGGTGAAGGGCCACAGATAGGCCTGGGCCATGATCAGCAGGCCGACCAGCGCCGTCAGCGCCAGCGAGTGCCAGATGACGAAGCGCAGGATCTTGCCCTCATGCCCATGCCACTTGGTGGCGACGGCGGCGACGACGATGCTCTGGGCGTCGATCATCTTGCCCATCACGCCACCCGAGCTGTTGGCGGCGGCCATCAGCACCGGCGGCAGGCCCAACTGCTCCGACGACACCTTCTGCAGGCTGCCGAACAGCACATTGGACGCCGTGTCCGACCCGGTCAGCGCCACGCCCAGCCAGCCCAGGAAGGTGCCGAAGAACGGGTAGAGGAAGCCGGAGTTGGCGAAGGCGAGGCCCAGCGTGGTGTCCAGACCCGAATAGCGGGTGGTGTAGCCCAGCGCCAGCATCGCCGAGATCGTCAGCAGCGAGTTGCGGATGGCGTAGAGGGTGCGGCCGTAGGTCTTCACCATCTCGACCGGCGAATAGCCCATCAGGAAGCCGGAGATGACGGCGGCGATGAAGATGCCGGTGCCGGTCGCCGACAGCCAGTTCAGGACGTAGACGGCGGCCTCCGGATGGGGCTTGGCCACCACCGGCGGAACGCGCATCACCATGTTGTGCAGGCCGTCGATCGGGAACTTGAAGATCGATACGCCGTCGAGGAAGGTCTTGACCTCCGGGATGCCCCACAGGAAGACCAGGATGCTGAGGATCGCCCAGGGCATCCAGGCGCGGCGGACCTCGGCGGCGCTGTAGCCGTGGCTGCGGCGCGCCTCGCCCTCGACCACGGCGGCGCCGACACCCTGCGTGAGCGCGGACGCTCCGCCGGCGGTGTGCCAGATGGTTTTCGGGTGCCAGACCTTCAGGAACAGGGTGAGCGAGACCAGCGAGACGATGGCGGCGGCGACGTCCACCAGCCAGGGGCCGTGATAGTTCGACACCACAAACTGCGGGACGGCGAAGGATACGCCGGCGACCAGGATGGCCGGCCAGATCTGGATCATGCCGCGCCAGCCGGCGAAGGCGACGATCAGCCAGAACGGCACCAGGACGGAGAAGAAGGGCAGCTGCCGGCCGATCATCGCCGACAGGTCCAGCAGTGGCAGGCCGGTGACGGCCGCCAGCGCCAGCACCGGCGTGCCGAGTGCGCCATAGGCGACCGGGGCGGTGTTGGCGATCAGCGACAGGCCGGACGCCGCCAGCGGGGTGAAGCCCAGCCCGATCAGCATGGCGCCGGTCACGGCGACCGGCGTGCCGAAGCCGGCCGCTCCCTCGAAGAAGGCGCCGAAGCAGAAGGCGATCAGCAGAAGCTGGAGCCGGCGGTCATTGGTGATGCCGGTGATGCTTTCCTGCAGGATCTTGAACTGCCCGCGCTGCTCGGTCAGGTGATAGAGGAAGATGATGTTGACGACGATCCAGCCGATCGGCAGCAGGCCGTAAGCCGCACCCATCAGCGCGGTCTTTCCTGCCATCGCCACCGGCATGCCGAACACGGCGACGGCCACCGCCAGCGCGGTCGCCAGGCCCAGCAGGGCCGCGCGGTGCGCCTTCATGTGGAAGATGCCGAGACCGCCCAGCATCACCAGGACCGGCAGCGACGCGAACAGCGTCGACAGCCAGATGTTGTTCATAGGGTCGTAGACTTGCGACCAGGTCATCCTCGGGGGTCTCCTTCTCGGGGAGTGATGTCGGTCCGAACGGTGTCCCGGGAGAAGGCTGGCCGCATTTGGCTGCACCCGGCCTGCCCGCATCCTGACGGGAGGAGCGGGTGGAAGGCCGGACGTTCGGCAAAGCGGAGGCGTTCACCGCCGCCGGGGTCTTGCGGCCCCGATGCTCGCGGTGCGGATGCGCCCTTGTGGGGCCTGGTCCGTCCTGTCCCGGTACGTGTGGATGCACCTTCCGCCCCGGTTAAGCTTGGGGAAGACCCCTTGCCATTCGGGAAGCGGTGGACATCTCTTATCCATACGGTGGAACTTGGATAAAATATTTTACCAGACTGTGCAACGGCTGAATCGTTTGCCAAGCGGCCCACTTTGGTAGGGGGGTGCGACGTTGCCGGCCAGCCACTGCTCTGGACGCCTGTTCCGTCCATCGGTATTGAAGAGGATCAAGACGTGCAGGGAGAGGCCGCCTACCCAATGCAGGGGACGATCAAACCGGCCAAGCTGGCCGATGCCATTGCCGAGCATCTGGAGCGGTTGATCCTGGAAGGCGCATTGCGCCCCGGCGAGAAGCTGCTGGCTGAACGCGAACTGGCGGTGAAGCTGGACGTGTCGCGCCCGTCGCTGCGCGACGCCATCGCCAAGCTGGAGGAGCGCGGCCTGCTGGTCACCGGGCGCAGCGGCACCCATGTCGCCACCTTCCTGGCGCAGATCGCCGATCCGCTGATGACGCTGATGCGCAACAAGCCGGACGCGTCCTTCGACTATCTGGAGTTCCGCCGCTCCATCGAAGTGGCGGCGGCCGGGTTGGCGGCCCAGCGGGCGACCGACCTCGACCGCGACAGCATCCGCAGCATCGTCGCCCGCATGCAGACCGCCCATGGCAAGGACGACAGCTCGGAGGAGGCGGACTCGGACGCCGACCTGCATCTGGCGATCTACGAGGCGGCGCACAACGTCGTCATGCTGCACATCATGCGGACGCTGTCCGACCTGCTGCGCAACGACGTGTTCTACAACCGCACCGACCTCTACTCCCGGCCGGGCGTGCGTGAGCTGCTGCTGCAACAGCATCTCGCCATCGCCAATGCGGTTCTGGCCGGCGACGCGGCGGCGGCCAGTGCGGCGGCCGAGGCCCATGTGGAATTCACGCTGCAGACCCTGCGCGAGATCCGCGAGCACAACGCCCGTGTCCAGGTCTCGTTGCGGCGGATCGGACGCACCGACCTGATCGACAGCGGAGCTTGAAGGGGGTGGGGCGCCTCCTGCCGGCGTTCTCCGTCAAAAGTCATATGCAGGTAGGCTCAGCCCGACTGGCGGCAGAGCCTTGGCCGGGTTACACTGCGCGGGCAATCTTGCCTGATCGACGCCCATTCACCGACCGTCAGAGTGCCGCCCCGTGTCCTCTCCCAAGAAGCGCCGCATCCTGCTGATCGAGGATACGGTCCCGCTCGCCAAGCTCTACATCGAGTTCCTGCGCGCGGACGCCCATGAGGTCGTGCATTGCACCCGCGGGGGGGAGGCGCTGGACGCGGCGGCGGCATCGCCGCCCGATGCGGTGATCCTGGACCTGAAGCTGCCGGACATGGATGGGCTGGAGGTTCTGCAGGCGCTGCATGCCCGCGATCCCAGCGTTTCTGTGGTCATCATCACCGCCCACGGCTCCATCGATCTGGCGGTGGAGGCGATGAAGCTCGGCGCCTTCGACTTCATCGTGAAGCCCTTCAACGCCGACCGGCTGAACCTGACCCTGCGCAACGCGCTGGAACGGCGGACGCTGGCGCGGATGGTGGAGGGATACCGCAAGGATCTGGACCGCGGGCGCTTCCATGGCTTCATCGGCAGCTCGCCGGAAATGCAGGCGGTCTACCGGACCATCGAAAGCGTGGCCGCCAGCCGCGCCAACGTCTTCATCACCGGGGAGAGCGGGACCGGCAAGGAGGTCGCTGCCCAGGCCATCCACCGCGCCAGTCCGCGGCGCGACGGCGCCTTCGTCGCGCTGAACTGTGCCGCCATCCCGAAGGATCTGCTGGAATCGGAGATCTTCGGCCATGTGAAGGGCGCCTTCACCGGGGCGGCGGGCGACCGGCCGGGGGCGGCGCTGCTCGCCGACGGCGGCACGCTGTTCCTGGACGAGATCTGCGAGATGCCGTTCGACCTGCAGAGCAAGCTTCTGCGTTTCGTCCAGACCGGCACGGTCAGCCCGGTCGGCAGCGGGCGGGAGGAGCGGGTGGACGTGCGCTTCGTCGCCGCCACCAACCGTGATCCGCTGGCCGAGGTGCAGGCCGGCCGTTTCCGCGAGGATCTCTATTACCGTCTGCACGTCATCCCGCTGGCCCTGCCGCCGTTGCGTGACCGCGGCGACGACGTGATCGAGATCGCCCGCTCCTTCCTGATCGACTATGCGCGGGAGGAGGGCAAGTCGCTGTCGGCCTTCGCCCCGGAGGTGGAGGCGCGGCTGCGCGCCCATGACTGGCCGGGCAACGTGCGGCAATTGCAGAATGTCGTCCGCAACGTCGTGGTGCTGAATGACGGGCCGCGGGTCACGCTGGACATGCTGCCGCCGATGGGCGGTCCGGCAATCAGCAGTCCAGACGCCGGCGCCTCCCCGTGCGCCGCCTGCGGTTCGCCGGCCGCCGATGCGCCGGAGGAGGATGGCGCCGTGCAGCCGCTGTGGCGGGTCGAGAAGGACATGATCCAGAAGGCGTTGCGGCTGACCGGCGACGATGTGCCGCGCGCCGCCCTGATGCTGGAGATCAGCCCGTCCACCATCTACCGAAAGCTTCAGCAGTGGCGCGTCGCCGACGCCCGCGGCGCCGGGGAGAGTGCCGCTTGAGCGCGGGGGCGGTGCCGGCCGCTCTGCCGCCTGACGAGAGCCGGCGGCAGAGCGTTCTGGACTCCTACTGCATCCTCGACACCGCGCCGGAATCGGGCTTCGACAACATCACCCGGCTGGCCGGGCATTTCTTCGGCACGCGCATCGCGCTGGTCTCGCTGATCGACCGCGAGCGCCAATGGTTCAAGAGCCGGGTCGGGCTGGAGGCGACGGAGACCCACCGCGATCTGGCCTTCTGCGCCCACGCCATCCTGGACGATGGCGTGCTGGTTGTGCCGGACGCGACCAAGGACCCGCGCTTCGCCGGCAATCCGCTGGTCACCGGAGCGCCGAACATCCGCTTCTATGCCGGCGCGTCGCTGGTGGCGGATGGGCAGAAGCTGGGAACGCTCTGCGTCATCGACGACGTGCCCCGCGCCGGCTTCGACGACCGCGAGGCGGAGACCCTGGCGCAGCTCGCCCGGCTGGTGGTGGACGAGATGACGCTTCGCCGCGAGGTGGCCCGGCGCGAGCGGGCGGAAGCGGAGTTGCGCGACCGTTCGCGCCTGCTGAACCTCGCCGAGGAGATCGGCCAGTTCGGCCACTGGTACATCGATTTCGTCACCGATGCCCGCCGCTGGTCGGATGAGGTCTACCGCATCATGGGCCTGCCGCCGCAGCAGGAGCAGCCGACGGTCGAGCTGTCGCGCGCCTGCTACCATCCTGACGACCGGTCGCATCTCGCCGGTCTGGTCGAGCGAGCGCGGACGACCGGCGAAGGGTTCTCGGTCGAGGCGCGGGTCATCCGGCCGGACGGGTCGCTGCGCCATGTCTTCATCCGCGGCATGGCCGAATGCGGGGCCGACGGTCGGCCGGTCGGCCTGCTTGGAGTCGTGCAGGACATCACCGACTCCAAGCGGGAAGAGGCGGAACTGCGGTCGAACCGCGAGCTTCTGGACCTGACCGTCCAGGCGACGCGGGACGGCATCTGGGACTGGAACCTGGAAGGCGGCGGGATCTGGTTCTCCCCCACCTGGAAGGAGCAACTCGGCTATCGCGACGGCGAGCTGGAAAACAGCCTGGACATGTGGGCTGGCCTGATCTTCGAGGAGGACCGGATCGCCGCGTTGGAGATGGTCCGCGCCTACAATGCCGGGCTGATCCCGAAATTCGAGGCGGTTCAGCGCTTCCGCCACAAGCAGGGCCACACCGTCTACATCCTCAGCCGCGCCATCCACATCCGCGATGCCAATGGCCGAGTCGTGCGCATGGTCGGCGCCCATACCGACATCACGCGCGAAAAGCTGACGGAAGAGGAGCTGCGGCTCGCCAAGCAGACGCTGGACGACGCGATCGAGGCGGTGCCGGAGGGGCTGGCCTATTTCGACGCCGACGACCGGCTGATCCTGTGCAACGAGCGCTACCGCGAAGCCCATCCGCTGACGGCGCCGCTGCTGACCGCCGGCCGTCCGTTCGAGGACATCCTGCGCGCCGCCATCGCCAATGGCGAGTTCGCGGGCAATCCGGATGGCCCGAGCGACGAAGCCTGGATCCGGGCCGAGCTGGCCCAGCACCGCAACCCCGGCGCGCCGTTCGAGCGGGAGTTGCCCGACGGCCGCTGGATCGTGGTGGCGGAGAACCGGACCAGCAACGGTTCGCTGGTCTGCACCCGCACCGACATCACCGAGCGCAAGCGCTTCGAAGCGGAATTGCAGCGCCAGGCCGCCGACATGTGCGCGCTGGCCGAAGGGCTCGACGCCGCCCGCGAGGAGGCCGACGCCCTGCGCGCCCGCGCCGAGGCGGCGACGCAGGCGAAGTCGGAATTCCTGGCGGCGATGAGCCACGAGATCCGCACGCCGATGAACGGCATCATGGGCATGACGGAGCTGCTGTTCGACACCGCCCTGACCCCCGAGCAGCACCAGTTCGCCCAGGCCATCCGCAGTTCGTCCAACGCGTTGCTGACCATCATCAACGACATCCTCGACATCTCCAAGCTGGAGGCCGGCCGCGTCACCATCGAGACGCTGCCTTTCGACGCCGCCGATCTGGTGGAAGGGGTGGTGGAACTGCTGACCCCGCGCGCGCACGAGAAGGGGATCGAGATCGGCTTCTACATCGACCCGCTGCTGCGCCGCACGCTGCTGGGCGATCCGACGCGCATCCGGCAGATTCTGGTCAATCTGGTCGGCAACGCGGTGAAATTCACCGACGAAGGGTCGGTTGCGGTGGAGTTGGAGGCGCTGGACGCCACCGACTCCCATCTGGTGCTGCGCATCACCGTGACCGACACCGGCATCGGCATCGCGGCCGAAGCGCTGCCAACCCTGTTCAACAAGTTCCAGCAGGTCGACGGGTCGATCACCCGCAAGTTCGGCGGCACCGGCCTGGGGCTGGCGATCTGCCGCCAGTTGTCGGAACTGATGGGCGGCAGCATCGCGGTGGAGAGCAGCCCGGGTTCCGGCAGCCGTTTCCTGGTCGACCTGCCGCTGGCCCTGTCGGACGAGGCCCTGCCGCCGGCCGAACGGCCGCTGGCCGGGCGCCGCGCGCTGGTGGTGGACGATCTGGCGGTGAATCGCCGGGTGCTGGCGTCGATGCTCGACAGCCTGGGCGCCATGCCTGTCACGGTGGAAAACGGACCCGACGCGCTGGAGGCGTTGCGGCGTGCGGTGGCCGGCGGCCGGCCCTTCGACGTGGTGCTCGCCGATCAGACCATGCCCGGCATGGGCGGCGACGCGCTGCTGGCGGCGGTTGCCGGCGATCCGGCGCTGGCGGTGACGCGGCGCGTTCTGATCGTCACGCTTGGGCCGGCCGCGCGCACCGACGGCGTGCCCCAGGGGCTAGCCCACGCCACGCTGAACCGGCCGCTGCGCCAGAGTTCGCTGGCCGGCTGCCTGACCGGACTGCTGGCTGCGGCAACCCCCGCCGCTGCCGCGGCTGCCGCTCCGGCCAAGGACGCCGGGGCGGAGGAGGCGCCGCGCCGCGGCCGCATCCTGCTGGCGGAGGACAACCGCACCAACCAGCTGTTCGCCACCACCCTGCTGCGCAAGCTGGGCTATACGGTCGAGATTGCGGAGGACGGGGAGCAGGCGGTCGCGGCGGCCTGCCGCGGTGGCCTCGATCTGGTGCTGATGGACGTCCAGATGCCGGGGATGGACGGGCTGGAGGCGGCGCAGGCGATCCGGGCGCGCGGCGGCGCCCTGGCCAGCCTGCCGATCATCGCCCTGACCGCCGACGCCATGCCGGGCACGCGCGAACTGTGCCTGCGCGCGGGTATGAGCGATTACCTGACCAAGCCGATCAGCCGCACCGGCCTGCTGGCCGCGCTGGACTGCTGGATCGGAGCGTCGGAAACCCGGGCCGGGTCCGCCGGTGTCCCGGCCGATCCGGGTGACGGGAGCGGCGGTGACGGGAGCGGCGACGCGCTGGACGAGGCGGTGCTGGCCGATCTGGTGGAGACGGTGGGTGCCGACAATCTGGCGTTGATCGTCGACAGCTTCCTCGACGACGTGTCGCGCCGGCTTGAACGGCTGTCCGCGATGGCGGAGTCCGTTCTGGCCGGCACCGCCGACCTGCGGGCGCTGGCGGGGGAGGCGCACGACCTGTCCAGCCTCGCCGGCAGCTTCGGCGGGATGACGGTCATGCACCACGCCTGGCGCATGGAAGTCCTCTGCCGCAATGGCGACAGGGATCAGGCGGGCCAACTCCTGCCGGTGCTGCTGCACGAGTCCGCCCGGCTGGAGCGCTCCTTGTGCGAGCGCACCGGCGTGCAGCGGCCGGCGGCCTGAGTCTCCCGCCGGCCTTCCGGATAGCGGTCAGCCGGTGCCCGGCTGGGTCGAGCCGTCGGCATCCTCCGCCCGCTCCCGCAGCTCTTTCGACGACAGGCCGGCCGGCGTGGCGTCCTGCAGCGTTCCGTCGCCCGGCGTCTTGGTCATGTCCTCCCGTGGGGAACGTTCGCCAGCCGGGGTCTGGTCGTGGGTGTTGGCGCCGGGCGTGTCTGCGCCGGATTTCCGCGGCTGGGCCATTCCTTCGGAGGGGGTGCGTGTTTGAGGCGTGTCGGTCATGATGTCCTCTGCTATCTTCTGGAGGAGTCAACGACCAGGAAGGGTGGGGGTTCCGCTCCCGGCCGATCCTTGCGTCAGACCGGGAGAAGACGGCGCGGCGCCGCAAGGGGCGAACGAGCGCGCGATACAAGCGCGCCGCCCATGCGCGCCGAAGACGGGCCAACCACCAAGGTCCGGCAGCGGAGGCCGCGAGCCGCCGCCCGGCCGGCCAGCAAGGAGTGTGAGAAGGTCATGGAATCGAGCAAGCACACGCCGCACGGCGATGTGAACCAGGTCGGCACCGTCACGCTGACAGACGATGCCACCGGCAAGACCTTGAAGCTGCCGGTGCTCAGCGGGTCGACCGGTCCCAACGTGATCGACATCCGCAAGCTCTACGCCGAGACCGGCTATTTCACCTACGATCCGGGCTTCACCTCCACCGCCGCCTGCGATTCGGCCATCACCTACATCGACGGCGACCAGGGCGTCCTGCTGCACCGCGGCTATGCCATCGCGGATCTGGCCGAGAATTGCGACTTCCTGGAGGTCTGCCACCTGCTGCTGAACGGCGAACTGCCCAACCCGCAGCAGAAGGCCGATTTCGAGCGCACCATCACCTATCACACGATGGTGCATGAACAGCTCGCCAAGTTCTACAGCGGCTTCCGCCGTGACGCCCACCCGATGGCGATCATGTGCGGCGTCGTCGGCGCCCTGTCGGCCTTCTATCACGACTCCACCGACATCTTCGATCCGGTGCAGCGCAAGATCGCCGCGCACCGCCTGATCGCCAAGATGCCGACCATGGCCGCCATGGCCTACAAGTACACGGTCGGCGAGCCCTTCATGTATCCGCGCAACGACCTGTCCTTCGCGGAAAACTTCCTCTACATGACCTTCGGCACGCCGTGCGAGGAATGGAAGGTCGATCCGGTCCTGTCGGAGGCGATGGAGAAGATCTTCATCCTGCATGCCGATCACGAGCAGAACGCCTCGACCTCCACCGTCCGTCTCGCCGGTTCGTCGCACGCCAACCCGTTCGCCTGCATCGCGTCGGGCATCGCGGCGCTGTGGGGTCCGGCCCATGGCGGCGCCAACGAGGCCGTGCTGAAGATGCTGGAGGAGATCGGCTCGGTCGAGCGTATCCCCGAGTTCGTCCGCCGCGCCAAGGACAAGAACGACAGCTTCCGCCTGATGGGCTTCGGCCACCGGGTCTACAAGAACTACGACCCGCGCGCCAAGATCATGCGCGAGACCTGCTATCAGGTTCTCGACCGGCTTGGCATTCAGGACGAACCGCATCTGTCCATCGCGATGGAGCTGGAGAAGATCGCCCTGTCGGACGAGTATTTCGTCGAGAAGAAGCTTTATCCGAACGTCGACTTCTACTCGGGCATCATCCTGAAGGCGATGGGCTTCCCGACCAGCATGTTCACCGTGCTGTTCGCCGTGGCCCGCACCGTCGGCTGGATCAGCCAGTGGAAGGAGATGATCGAGGACCCGGCCCAGAAGATCGGCCGCCCCCGCCAGCTCTTCACCGGCTACGCCGCCCGTCCCTTCGTCCCGCTGGACAAGCGTTGATCGGTCGAATTACGGCGTCCCCTCTCCAAAAGGAGAGGGGCACCCTGTGACCCAGCCTCTCCAACTCGGCCTGTCGGTCGCCATCGTTGCGGTGACCGGCGGGACGCCGCGTGTCGTGACAGTGCGCAGCGGCTTTTCCGTGCCGGAAGACCACCGGCGCGGCGACGAGCCGTTGCCGCATCGTGACGCGCTGCCCGGCGCGCCCTTCGAGCCCGACCGCTTCCGCACCCTGCAGGACGGCGTGCGCGCGGTGGCGGAGGGACTGTCGGGGCTGGCGCTGCGCTATGTCGAGCAGCTCTATACCTTCGGTGACCGCTACCGCGATCCGCACGAGCTGTTCGGCGGTCCGCGCTCCGTCGTGGTCGGCTATCTGGCGCTGGTCCGCGACGGCCCGCTGGGCGGCGAGGCCTCGGCCGAATGGCGCGACCTCTACGATCATTTCCCGTGGGAGGATTGGCGCGACCAGCGCCCGCCGCTGCTGGACGCCGTGATCGCACCGGCGCTCGGCGGCTGGATCGCCTCGGCGCCTGACGAGGGCACCCGACTGCGAAGGGCCGAGCGTGCCCAAATGGCCTTCGGTTTGGACGGTGCCGACTGGGACATGGAGCGCGTGCTGGAGCGCTTCGAACTGCTCTACGAGGCCGGGCTGGTGGTGGAGGCCTTCCGCGACCGTGACCTCGCCGCACGGGTCGACCCGTCGGTGCGGGCCAGTGGGCCGATGCCGCGGGCGCTCGGCCGGCCGATGGCGCGCGACGGCCGGCGCATCCTGGCGACCGCGCTGGAGCGACTGCGCGGCAAGCTGCGCTATCGCCCCATCGTCTTCGAACTGCTGCCGCCGACCTTCACCCTGCATCAACTGCAGCTGGTGGTGGAGGCGCTGTCCGGCGAGCGGGTGCACAAGCAGAATTTCCGCCGCCTGATGATCTCCGGCGGCTTCGTCGAGCCCACCGGCCAGTATGAAAGCCAGACCGGCGGCCGGCCCGCCGAGTTGTACCGCTTCCGCCGCCAAGCCATCCACGAACGCACCAGCGCCGGTGCCATCCCATCCGCGGACGGATAAGGGTAAAATCCATCGGAAACTTCGACGCGCGGCATTGGGCGCAGTTGTCAACAGGCGGCTGCAAGCGGATACTGGTGGAACGGTTTTAAACCCGGACTGTCCATAGCCGGAAAGTTTCAAGAAGGCCGATGTCGCACCGCAT
This sequence comes from Azospirillum sp. TSH20, assembly GCF_003115935.1. Classification (NCBI taxonomy): domain Bacteria; kingdom Pseudomonadati; phylum Pseudomonadota; class Alphaproteobacteria; order Rhodospirillales; family Azospirillaceae; genus Azospirillum; species Azospirillum sp. TSH20. Next base: position 28,682 of record NZ_LGQU01000025.1, on the reverse strand, counting down.
CCTGATCGCCGACGACCACCCGCTGATGCGCACTGCATTGACCCAGACCATCGGTCAGGCGATTCCCGGCGCCGTGATTTTGGAAGCGTCGCGGTTCGACCATATCAAGCCGCTTCTCGATACCGGGGAGCCGCCGGACATCATCCTGCTGGACCTGCACATGCCGGGGATGAGCGGACTGATCGGGCTGATGATGCTGCGCTCCGAACATCCGGCGATTCCGGTGATCGTGGTGTCGGCGTCGGAGGATCCGGTGACGATCCAACGCTCCATCGACTATGGCGCCTCCGGATTCGTCCCGAAATCGGCTCCGAACACCCAGATCGTCGAGGCGATCCATGCCGTGCTCGACGGCGAGCTTTGGTTGCCGGAGATCAATGGCGGCCCCGAAACCGATGCCCCCGACCCCGCCCAACGCGCCGCCACCCTGACCCCCCAGCAACTCCGCGTCCTCGCCGGCATCGCCGAAGGCAAACTGAACAAGCAGATCGCCTACGAGATGAACGTCGCCGAGACGACGGTGAAGGCCCATGTCACCACGATCCTGCGCAAGCTGGGCGTACTGACTAGAACGCAGGCCGCGGTGCTGGCGAGCCAGCTGGCGCTGTCCGCGGCACCGCCGCCGCCGGTGGAGTGAGGCAGGCATCGCCCCCTCCCCATCCCTCCCCCGCTAACGCGGGAGAGAGGACTGCCGCCGCTTTGCACAAGGCACCATCTCCCTCGAAGAGGGGGAGGGTTGGGGAGGGAGCACAGTGCGTCAATCGCTCGCCATCCGCTGCCCCTCCGCCAGCAACTGCCCCAGCAGCGCCCTTAGCGCACCCGGACGCACCGGCTTGTAGAGCAGCCGGCAGCCCGCGGCTTCGATGTCCTCCCGCACGGTGGCGTCGCGGTCGGCGGTGACGACCGCCGCGGGGATGTCGCTGCCCAGCCGGGCGCGCAATGTCCGCAGGGCCTCCACGCCGGTCAGGCTGCGGTCGAGGTGGTAGTCGGTCAGGATCACGTCGGGCGTGCGGCCCTCCAGCTTCTCCAGGGCAAGGTCGGGGGCGGCCGCGGTGACGACGCGGCAGGACCAGCTGGACAGCAGATCCTCGGTGGCGCGGGCGATGGCTGGCTCGTTTTCCAGGCAGAGCACCAGCACGCCGCGCAGGTCGCGGCCGCGTGGACGAACCACCACGGCGCGGGCGGCGACCGGCTCGTCGGTCAGCGGCACCAGCACGGAGAAGGCGCTACCCCGCCCAACCTTTGAGCGCACCTGGACCGTATGGCCGAGGATGCCGGCCAGACGCTCGACGATGGCGAGGCCGAGTCCCAACCCCTTGCCGCGGTCGTCGCCTTCATTGTCCAACTGCCGGAACTCCATGAAGATTTCCGGCACCTTGTGTTCGGGGATGCCTGGCCCGGTGTCCCACACCTCGATCGACAGGAAATGTCCCCGCCTGCGGCAGCCCAGCAGGATGCGGCCCGTGCGGGTGTAGCGCACAGCGTTGGCGAGGTAATTCTGCAGGATGCGTCGCAGCAGCGTCGGGTCGCTGCGCACCGTGGCCGAACAGTCGACCACGCGCAGCCCCAGCCCGTGGCGGCTGGCCAGCACGGTGAACTCCTCGCCCAGCGGCTTCAGCAGTTCCTCGATGCGCATCGGCACCGGGTTCGGCTTCACCACGCCGCTGTCGATCTTTGAAACGTCCAGCAAATCGCCCAGGATCTGCTCCACCGACCGCAGCGAGGCGTCGATCTGGCGGATGGCGCTGTCGCCGTTGCGTTCCGACAGGGCCGACAGGAACAGCCGGGCGGCGTGCAGAGGCTGCAGCAGATCGTGGCTGGCGGCGGCCAGGAAGCGGGTCTTGCCACGGTTGGCGCGCTCGGCCTCCGCCTTGGCTTCCGACAGGGCGTGTGTGCGCTCCTCGATGCGGCGTTCCAGCGACTCGTTGGCTTCGCGCAGGGCAGCGGCGGCGCGGTGGCGCTCCGTGACGTCGGTGTAGACGGCGACGAAGCCGCCGCCCCGTGGCTTTGAACTGGGCATCGGGTTGGTGGCGATCTCCAGCACCGTCCCGTCGGGCCGCACCCGTTCATAGACGTCGGGCCTGTTGCGGCGGCGCGGGTCGGAACGCCGCTCCAGCAGGGTCTCGATTTCGCCATTGCGGCCATATTCGCCGCGCCGCGCGATCAGCCCGACGATGTCCTGCAGCGAGGTGCCGACCTGGACGAAGCCGTCCGGAAGATCCAGCAGGACCAGGAACTGGTTGTTCCAGGTGGCGACGCGCCAGTCCTCGTCGAACACCGCGATGCCTTGGGGCACGTTCTCGACCGTGGCGCGCAATAGCTCGTGCTGCTTCAGGATGGCGCGCGACGCCTCGTCGATGATCGACCGCGCGTCGGTGCGCGACAGCCGGCGGTCCGACAGCAGCCCGGCCACCACCACGCGGGCCGACGCCGAACCGACCGCACCGGCCAAGAGCCGTTCGGTCAGCTGGATCGCCTCCCCGTCGGTGCGTGTCAGCAACGCGGTGCGCAGATCGCCCTCGGCCACCCCGGTGAACCGGCGGAAGGCGGCGTCGGCGCGCGGCTGCCCGACATAGCGTACCGCCAGATCGTGCAGGTCGGCCAGCGTGGCGCCGCGCGGCCCGTGCGGTTCGCCGTCGGAGGCGCGGCGCAGGCTCATGAAACGGGCGGCCTGCTGGCGCTCCAGCGTCGACGGACGGGTCAGCAGCGACACCACGACGAACAGCAGGATGTTCGGGCCCAGGCTCCACAGGGCGGCGTTGGTCAGCGGGTCGATGCCGGCGATGCCGGCCAGCGCCACCGGGCTGAGGCCGGTCAGGCCGAACGGACCCTCACGCAGCGCGCTGGAGGCCAGCCAGCCGGCATCGGCGAAGGACGGCAACAGCATGGTGTAGGCCCAGCCCAGGAAGCCTGCGCAGATGCCGGCGAAGGCGCCGCTGCGGCTGGCCCGGCTCCAGATCAGGCCGCCCAACAGGGCGGGGGCGAACTGCGCCACCGCGGTGAAGCTCATCATGCCGATGGTCGCCAGCGGAAAGGCGGGGCCGATCAGCCGGTAGCAGCCATAGGACAGCAGAACCAGCACGATCACCGCCGACCGCCGCACCAGCAGCAGGATCCCCGCCGGATCGTCGCGCAGCCGCCGGTCGTCGGGGCGCAGCGCCATCAGCAGCGGAACGGCGATGTCGTTGCAGATCATGGTGCTGAGCGCCACCATCTCCACCAGGATCATGCTGGTGGCGGCGGAAAGCCCGCCGATGAAGGCCGCCAGCGCCAGCCACGGCCGGCCCTGGCTCAGCGGGATGGACACCATGAAGGTGTCGGCGTTGGTCGTGCCGTCGGGAAGCAGCATCAGCCCGGCCAGCGCCACCGGCAGGACGAACAGGTTGATGGCGACCAGATAGGCGGGGAACAGCTTGGCCGACGACCGCACGTCGCCGGCATGGGTGTTCTCCACCACCGCGACGTGGAACTGGCGCGGCAGGCACAGGATCGCCAGCCCGGACAGCAGGCAGGCCACCCACCAGTCGGTGCCGATGCTGTCCAGCCTGATCAGTTCGAGGAATCCGGGATGGCGGACGGCGGCGTCGATGAAGGTGGCGGGGTCGCCGAAGACGGAAAAGGCGATGGCGCCGCCCACCCCCAGCGCCGCGGCCAGTTTCACCACCGATTCGGCGGCGATGGCCATCATCAGCCCGCGGTGATGTTCGTTGGCCGACACGCTGCGTACGCCGAACAGGATGGCGAAGGCCGCCATCAACAGCGCCGCCATCAGCGCGGTCCCGCCCGGCATCTGGCTGAGATCGGTGCCCAGCGATGCTCCGGCCAGGATTTCGAAGCTGACGCTGATCGCCTTCAACTGCAGGGCGATGTAGGGCAGAAGCCCGATCACGGCGGCGATGGTGACCAGCGCCGCCAGACTGCGGCTCTTGCCGTAGCGGGCGGACAGGAAGTCGGAAATGGAGACGACGTTCTCCGACTTCGCCACCCGGACGATGCGGGCCAGAATCGGCCAGCCCAGCCCGATCATCAGGATCGGCCCGACATAGATCGGCAGGAAATAAAATCCCCCCGTCGCCGCCCGCCCGACCGCGCCGTAGAAGGTCCAGGAGGTGCAATAGACGCCGAAGCTCAGCGCATAGAGCCAGGGCGTGCGCCGGTCGCTGCCATGATTGCCGGTGCGGTCGCCGTACCACGCGATGGCGAACAGCGACAACAGATAGGCCAGCGATGCGGCCAGGATGAACCAGCTTTCCATGGGGCTTTGCGCATCCCGTTTTTGATTTTCACTCCCTGCGGGAGACAGCTTATCACAAGGCGCGCATGTGCGCCGCGCCCGCATTCGCCACCCACCTTCGGCCGCACGCATAAGGCGGATACCGGCCTTGGACGGGGGCAAAGGTGGCCGCCCGACCGCACCTCCGGTGAGCGTGGCACTCTTCCGACCCGCCGTTGTTCTTCCTGCCGGGCTGCAAAGCCTTTGGTCGAACACGCAAGGCTAAGGAGAGTCCGAATGGTAGCGGTCAGCGCCGGTTCCCAGACCAGCATCAACACCGATGAACTCGGGGTGACGGGTATCCGGGGCGGCACGGTCACCGTGGCCACGCCCAGCCAGCTCGTCATCAGCTATCCGGACGGCCGGTCCACCGACTTCCGCGGCAATTTCACCTATGACGCGGCCACGCAGACCCTGACCGGGGGCACCATCGCCAGCGTCACCAACGCCACGAACGGCGTTCCCGACCTGTCGGTGTCGCAGTTGAACCTGCCGGTCGCGACCGCACTGGGTTGGGCTGCGGCCGGTACCGACGCGGAGGCGATCCGCGATGCCCTGCTGAGCGGCAACGACAGCCTGACCGGGTCGGACTTCAACGATACGATGCGCGGCTATGCCGGCGACGACACCATCAACGGCGGCCGGGGCGACGACCTGCTGGATGGCGGCAAGGGCGTGAATATCATCGACGGCAGCGACGGCATCGACACGGTGGTCCGCCACTCCTCGCGGGCCGACAGCGGCGCCGTCAAGCACGATGGCGAGATCTACGTGATCGACGCCAACGGCTATGACCGGCTGACCAATGTCGAGTTCATCCAGTACGCCGACCAGACGGTTGCCGGCGCCACCGCCCCGGTGTTCGACGGCCTGTCCTATCTCGCCGCCAACACCGACCTTGCCGCGGCCTACGGCACGGACTCCGATGCCGCCTTCGACCATTACCGGTCCTTCGGCTGGAGCGAGGGGCGCACCCTGACCTTCAATGCCGCGGGATATCTCGCCGACAATCCGGACATCTTTGCCGCCTTCGGCACCGACACCAGCGCGGCGACCCGTCACTATATCGAAATGGGGCGGCTGGAAGGCCGCCAGACCGATTTCGATTCCATGAGCTATCTTGCCGCCAACCCGGACCTGATCGCCGCCTTCGGCACGGACACGACCGCGGCGGCGCTCCATTATGCCCAGTTCGGCCGCAACGAGGGCCGGAACCTGGAGTTCGACGCCTCGTCCTATCTGGCGCGCTATCCGGATCTGCAGGCCGCCTTCGGCACAGATCTGCAGGCCGCGACCAACCATTACGTCCAGTTCGGCTACCAGGAAGGCCGCGACGCCTCGCCGCTGGCCACCGGCACCGCCTTTGCCGCGGCCGACGCCACGCAGCCGCACGCGGCGCTGTCGATTGCCTGACGGACGCGCCAGACGGAACCCGGACGGAAAATGGGCGGAGGGAAATCCCCTCCGCCCATTTCCTTTGCGGGACCATCGCCGGTTCAGGCGAAGGCCGGTAGCGTCAATCGTGCTGGTAGATGTCCACGTCCTTGGTCTCGCGGACGAACAGCAGGCCGATCACCAGGGTCGCGGCGGCGATGACGATCGGGTACCACAGGCCGGAATAGATGTCGCCGGTGGCCGCCACGATGGCGAAGGAGGTGGTTGGCAGGAAGCCACCGAACCAGCCGTTGCCGATGTGGTAGGGCAGCGACATCGAGGTGTAGCGGATGCGGGTCGGGAACATCTCCACCAGCATGGCGGCGATCGGGCCGTAAACCATGGTCACATAGATGACCAGCACCGTCAGCAGGGCGATGACCATCACCGTGTCGATGCGGGCCGGGTCGGCCTTCGGCGGGTAGTTGGCCGCCTTCAGCGCGTCGCCCAGCCCCTTGTCGAAGGCGGCGCCCGCCGCCTTGGCGTCGGCCGGGGTGGCGGCGGTGGCCGGACCGTGGCTCAGCGACACGGTGGTGTTGGCCTGCGGCAGGGCGGAATAGCCGGGGATGACCGTGCTGCCGACCTTGATCGAGGCGACGGTACCGGCCGGCCCCGCTTCGTTGGTGTAGGGGATGCCGCGCTTCACCAGGGCGCTCTTGGCGATGTCGCAGGAACTGGTGAACTGGCTGGTGCCGACCGGGTTGAACTGGAACGAGCATTCGTTCGGATCGGCGACGACGACGACCGGTGCCGTGGCGATGGCTTCCTCAAGCGCCGGGTTGGCGTAGTGGGTGATGCCCTTGAACAGCGGGAAATAGGTCAGGCAGGCCAGCAGCAGTCCTGCCATGATGATCGGCTTGCGGCCGATCCTGTCGGCCAGCGAACCGAAGATCACGAAGAAGGGCGTGCCGATCAGCAACGCCGCCGCGATCATCAGGTTGGCCGCCTGGGCATCGACCTTCAGCGTCTGGGTCAGGAAGAACAGGGCATAGAACTGGCCGGTGTACCAGACCACCGCCTGACCGGCGACGAGGCCGAACAGGGCGAGCAGCACGATCTTCAGGTTCTTCCACCGGCCGAAGGATTCGGTCAGCGGCGCGGTCGAATGCTTGCCCTCCTCCTTCATCTTCTTGAAGGCGGGCGATTCGTTCAGCATCAGCCGGATCCACACCGAGATGCCGAGCAGCACGATGGAGATCAGGAACGGGATGCGCCAGCCCCAGGCGTTGAAATCCTCCGGCGACATCGAGACGCGGCAGCCCAGGATGACCAGCAGCGACAGGAACAGGCCGAGCGTCGCAGTGGTCTGGATCCAAGAGGTGTAGTTGCCGCGGCGGCCATGCGGCGCATGTTCGGCGACATAGGTGGCGGCACCGCCATATTCGCCGCCGAGAGCCAGACCCTGCAGCAGGCGCAGCCCGATCAGGATGATCGGCGCGGCGATGCCGATCGAGGCATAGTTGGGCAGGATGCCGACGATGAAGGTCGACAGGCCCATGATGAGGATGGTGACAAGGAAGGTGTATTTGCGGCCGATCATGTCGCCGAGACGGCCGAAGACCAGGGCACCGAAGGGCCGGACCGCAAAGCCGGCGGCGAACGCCATCAGGGCGAAGATGAAGGCCGCGGTCGGGTTCACGCCCGAAAAGAACTGCGCGGCGATGACCGCGCTGAGCGATCCATAGAGATAGAAGTCGTACCACTCGAAAACCGTCCCGAGCGAGGACGCGAAGATGACTTTCTTCTCCTCGCCCGTCATCGGTCGGACGGCATCAGCCGTCGAAGCCGCATAGGCCATGGTTTTCACCCTCCCAAGTGAATAAGCCAGGACTGTGGTTGGTTTTTTGTGAGCGGCACATCGTGGTCATGCCGTTGAATGACCGAGCCCGCTTCTTGGTCGTTGTGCAGATAGTTGCGTATACAAACTATCGGCGTCACCCCCGACCATGGTCGGGGGGCAACGGGGCACGGTATTGGGTTACACTGTTCTATTGTGCGAATTCGGCCGTTTGCCGGCACAGCCCTTACTGGAAAACCGGGGCATAGAGCAGCCCGCCCTGCGTCCAGGGCCGATTCACGCCGCGGTCCAGCTTGAAGGGGGACCGGCTGCCGAGATTGCGGTCGAAGATCTCGCCGTAATTCCCGACCTGCACCACCGCCTGATAGGCCCAGTCCGGACGCAGGCCCGCCTTGGCCGCCACTTCCGGCATGCCGGACAGCAGGCGCCGCATCTCGCTGCTGCCGGTGATGCGCTGGAAATTGGCGTTGGCGCCGGTGACGCCGGCATCGTCGGTCAGGAACAGCGCGAACATGACCCAACGCACCGCCGCCATCCACATGCGGTCGCTGTTCGGCGTCAGCGGCGCCAGCGGCTCGCGGGCGGCAACGGAAGAAGCCACGGGGGTGTCGGCGATTTCCAGCGCGTCCTGCGGCGCGTCCAACATATGCAGCGCCGTGGTCAGCAATGCCCGGTCTGCGCTGACCGCCGCGCAGTCGCGGCTGAGGAAGGCCTCCAGCGTGTCGGGCCAGCCGGGGAAGCTGCGCAGCTTCCAGAGTCGCTTGCCGCCGGCGATCAGGGACTCCAGTTCGGCCTGGGTGGTGGTCCCGGCCGGAACGCAGACCGTCAGTTCACCGTCCAGCGCCGACCGGCCGTCGGGCAGCCGCCACGCGGCGATCCCCTGCACGTCGTAGAAGATCGGCGGCCCGAAATCGACGGCATAGGTCGCATCCCGCGTCAGCGTCCAGGAGGTCTGGGCGAAGGAGACGTCGACCTCGCCGGTGGCGACCGCGGCGAACTCCTGCAGCTTCGACAGCCGGCGGACCTCGATGGCGTCGGCCTTGCCCAGCACCGCAGCCGCCAGCGCCCGGCACAGATCGACCATGAAGCCCACCGGACGGCCACCGTCGTCGTTGGCGGCGAAACCGGGATTGAAGGACACCCCGCAGCGCACAACCCCACGCCGCTCGATTTCCGCCAGCACCGGCCGGTCGCCGTTGCGTGCGGCGGCGGGTTCCGGCTGTGCCGCGGTGGCTCCGGTGCCGGCTCCAGTAAAGAACTGCAGCGCCAGCAGCAGGCCGAACGCGACGGCAACAGGCTTCGACCCCATCCTTCTCCCCTTATCCCACGGATGGGCTATGATACGCTGCGATCGTTCTCGCGCAAACGATGCGGGACCGGATGAGCAGGGACAGGAATGGCGGACGGCAGCGGGTCGGGGTCTGGCGGTTCTGAACCGGGCAAGGCCGGGATGGTCAGGATCGGCGTCGGGGCGCGGCTGTTCGGCGCGCTCGCCTTCAACGGGCTGGTCGCCTTCCTGATCGGGCTGGGCGCCTACATCGCCTTCGACGGGCTGCATGCCGGCATCACCAAGGTCACGTCGGAGCAGTTCCCGGCCGTCGTCGCCTCCGCCAAGCTGGAGCGTCAGCACCAGCGGATCATGCGGACCCTGGAACAATTGGCTCTGTCGGAAGAGAATTTCGGACGCGAAACGATCAAGCAGGGGCTGGCCGACCAGCTGGACGGCTATGATCGGCTGCTGGCCGAGTTGGATTCGGCAGACGGCCGGCAGGCCCAACGGATCGCCGGGCTGAAGCTGCAGCGCGACGAGATTCTGCGGCTGCGTGACGCCATCGACCGCGGCGTCGCCGCCCGCATCGCCGCCCGCCGCGCCCTGGCCGACCGCACCCGCGACGTGCGGCGGATGGCCGACGCCCTGGCCGAACCGGCGCTGCGCGGGGTGGAGGATGCCGGCGTGCAGCGCTGGCTGGCGATGGCGGAGCGACTGCTGTTCCTGATCGCCTCGGTCCATCAGGCGGAGAACAGCTTCGCGCTTGCCCGGCTGGCCGACAGCGCCGCCGCGCAACTGGCGGCGCTGGACGGGTCGGTTCCGGCGGGGGACGTGTCGGACCGGCTTGCCCGGCTGGCCGAGGGCATGCGGTCGGTGGTGGAAGGCGACCGCTCCGTCTTCCGCCAGCGGCAGGCAGAATTGCAGGCGTCGGAGATGCTGAACGGGCTGGTCGACCGCGCCAATCAGGTGTCGCTGGTCAACACCGGGCTGAACACCGGCATCTTCGTCGAACAGACCAAGGCGGCGGAGGAAAGCCGCCAGCAGGTGATCGAGGTCTCCACCACCTACACCCGCCTGTTCTTCGCCTCGGTCGGCGTGGTCGTGCTGGGGATGGTGCTGTCGGTTCTGTATGTGCGGCGCAAGGTGCTGGCCCGGCTGTGGGCGGTCAGCGAGGCGATCCGCGATCGCACCGGCGGCGGCCGGGCCGAGGTGCCGGTGACCGGCGCCGACGAGATCGGCCAGCTTGCCCGCGCGTTGCGCTTCTACATCCAGGAGACGGAGGACAAGAGCGCGGCGCTCCGCCGCAACGAGCAGTGGCTGCGCACTGTGCTGGAGGCGGCACCCGTCCCGCTGGTGATCTCCGGCCGCACCGACGGCCAGATCCGATTCGTCAACCGCCGCGCCGCCGACCTGTTCGAAGTGGACGAGGCCGGCGAGTTGCTCGGCCGCCCCGCCGCCAGTGTCTGGTACGTCCCGCAGGTGCGCGACGAGTTCGTCCGCGACGTCTTCACCAGCGGCATCGCGCTCGATGTGGAGACGGAGCTGGTGACCCAGTCCGGTCGCCGGTTGTGGGGCCTGCTGTCTGGCATCGCCTTCGAATTCCAGGGCGAGGAGGTGCTGCTCAGTTCAGTCGTCGACATCACCCGCCGCCGCGAGGCGGAGGAGCTGTTGCGCCGGACACAGGCCTTCCTGGATGCGGTGATCGACAATGTGCCGAGCGTTCTCTACGTGCTGGACGGCGACAGCGGCCGCGTCGTCCTGTGGAACCGGGCGGCGGAGGATTGTTTCGGCACCCGCCGCGCCGACATCGAGAACCGCACCCTGGCCGAGGTGCTGGGGCCGGAAACCGGCCGGGCGCTTGCCGGCGGCGATCCCGGTTCGATGCGCTCGCTGGGGGTGGAGGAGCTGGTGCTTCCCCGCCATGGCGAGAACGCGGTCTTCGCCCTGCAGCGCCATCCCTTTGAATGGTCTGGCGACGGACGCTGCCGCATCATCTGCGTCGCCAACGACATCACCGCGTCGCGCCGGGCTCGTGAGGAGCTGCGGCAGGCCAAGGAACGGGCGGAGCGCGCCGACGCCGCCAAGACCGAATTCCTCGCCACCGTCAGCCACGAGATGCGCACGCCGCTGAACGGCATCCTCGGCCTGTGCCGGCTGTTGCTGACCGGCCAGCTGCATGCCGGGGAGCGGCGCTATGCCATGTCGATCATGCGCTGCGGTCACGGGCTGCTCGATCAGGTCAACGACATCCTCGATCTGCGCAAGATCGAGGACGGCAAGCTGGACCTCGACCCCGCTCCCTGCGCCCTGCTGCCGGTGCTGGAGGAAGTCGTTGCGACAGTGGAAGGACTGGCGAACGAGAAGGGGATCGACCTCGACCTCGACATCGCGCCGGAGGTGCCGGAGCTGGTGGTGGTCGACCGCCAGCGGCTGCGTCAGATTCTGGTGAACCTCGTCGGCAACGCGGTGAAGTTCACCGAACGCGGCGGGGTGGACCTGCGCGTCGACATCGAACCGGCTCCGGAACGTTCCGGCTCCGGAGAGATGCTGCGTCTGGCCGTGCGCGACACCGGCATCGGCATCCCGGCGGACCGCCGCGCCGCCATCTTCGAAAAGCTGGAGCAGGCCGATCCCACCATTGCCCGGCGTTTCGGCGGCAGCGGGTTGGGGCTGGCCATCGTCCGCCACCTGCTGGACGCCATGCAGGGCAGCATCCGCGTCGACAGCGCGGAGGGGCTGGGCAGCGTCTTCACCGTCACCATCCCGTTGCAGCGGGTGATCGAGCCGGCGCTTCCCGCCCGGCCCGGCCGGCTTCTGCCGATCAGCCGGGTGCGCTCGCTGGCCCTGCTGCTGGTGGAGGACGACGCGATCAACCGCGAGGTGGCGCTGGGCCTGCTGTCCGACGCCGGCCACCGCATCACCGTCGCGGAGACGGGGGAAAAGGCGCTGGAGTTGGCGACGCGGCGGCGTTTCGATGCCATCCTGCTGGACATCCGCCTGCCCGACATCGACGGGCCGGAGGTGGCGCGCCGCATCCGCGCGCTTGAGGACGGCGACCGCGCGGCGGTGCCGATCGTGGCGGTGACCGCCAACGTCTTCGCCGCCGACCGCGCCCGCTATATCGCCTCCGGCATCGATGCGGTGATCGAGAAGCCGATCTTCCCGGAACGCCTGATGCACCTGCTGTCGAACGCCGTTGCGGCGCGGTCCGACGGGGACGAGGAGACGGGTGCCGGATCGGTGCCGGTCGAGCCGTCCGCTCGTCCGCCGGTGGTGGAGGACGACGTGAACGAGGAGATTCTGGAGCGCTATATCCGTTCGCTCGGTCCGGCGCGCTTCACCACCATCCGCGGTCTGCTGCTGGAATCGGCGCAGGACGGGCTGCCCCGCCTGACCGCCGTCGACAGCTCTGACGAGGAGATCGAGGACATCGCCCACCGGCTTGCCGGCGCCGCCAGCCATTTCGGCCTGACCGGCTTCGTCGGCCTGATGCGCGCGGTGGAGGACGGCATGCGCGAAGGCCGCCGCGCTGAGGCGCAAGAGTTGGCCGCCACCGCGGAGTCGGCGTTCAGCCGTGGCCTCGCGGCGATGGATGCGGTGCGGGGTGTGCTGGAGGGGGTTTGAGGCGGGAGTTTTGCTTCCCGCCTCATGCCGACTTGCTCACGCCCCCTTGGCGGCGCGATAGGCTTCCATCAGCTGGCGGCCGGCGGCGAGGATGCCCTCGCGGTCGCCCTTCTTGACCAGGGTTTCGTCGACCAGCTTGCCGCCGGCGCCGACGCAGGCCACGCCTGCCGCGACATAGGACGCCACGGTGGTGGCGTCGATGCCGCCGGTGGGGACGAAGCGGACGCCGGGGAAGACCGACTTCAGCGCCTTGATGTGCGCCGGGCCGACGGTGGAGGCCGGGAAGATCTTGATGGCGTCGGCGCCCGCGGAAATCGCGGCATGCACCTCGGTCGGGGTCAGGGCGCCCATCAGGCAGGCCACGCCATGGTCGCGGCAGGCGGCGGCCACCTTCGGCACGACGCAGGGCGAGACCACGTACTTGGCGCCGGCCTTCACCACGTCGGCGACGGCGCCGGGGGTCAGGACGGTGCCGGCGCCGATCAGGGCGCCGCCCTCGGCCGACAGCTCCTCGATCAGGCCGACGGCGCCGGGGGTGGTCATGGTGATCTCGAAGGTGCCGTAACCGGCCTCGCGCAGCCAGGTGACGGCGGTGCGCGCCAGATCGGCGGAGCTGTTGCGGATGACCGGAACGACGCCATAGGCGACGAGCTGGTCCAGGATTTCGACAGGGCTCTGGGTGGTGGACATCAGGATTCCTCGGATTTCTTCTGGATGATTGGGGATGAGGGGTTTGAAAGGGAAGCCGGCCGCTCCGGCACGCGGTGGTGCCCGGCCAGAACCGCCTTGATGCGGGCCAGACGGCGGTCGAGACCCGGCGGGGCCTGCAAGCCGACCGCGACGGTCAGCACGTCGATCAGCGCCAGTTGCGCCAGCCGCGAGGCCATCGGGGTGTGGACGGCGGTGTCCTCGTCGACGTCGACGGTCAGGCGGATGTCGGCACGTTCGGCCAGCGGCGTCGCGGACGCGGTGATGGCGATCACCGTCGCCCCGCCGTCGCGGGCGATGGCGGCGACGTCGAAGATCTCGTCGCTGGTGCCGGTCTTTGAAATCGCCAGCAGGGCATCGCCGGGGCCGAGTGTCGCCGCCGCCATCGCCTGCAGATGGGCGTCGGTGCTGGCGGTTACCTGCGGCAGCAGGCGGAACAGCTTGTGATGGGCGTCCAGCGCCACCGCGCCCGACGCGCCGACGCCGACGATCTGCACCCGCCGCGCCCGCGCCAGCACCCCGGCCGCCTTTTCCAGCGCCATGCTGTCGAGCCGGCCGCGCAGGCGGACCAGCGCGTCAATGGAGCGGTTCAGCACCTTTTCCGCCGCACTGGCGACGCTGTCACCGGGGGTGAGGTCGCGCACCAGCGGGGTCGGGCGGTCGCCGACCTCCTCCCGCACGGCGGAGGCCGCCAGATGCTGGGCCAACGAGATCTTGAATTCCTGAAAACCGCCGAAGCCGGCGGAGCGGCAGAAGCGCAGGACCGACGGTTCGCTGACCCCGGCCTTGCCGGCCAGCTGCGCCAGGCTGTCGCGGACCGCGGCCTCCGGATCGGCCAGAACGGTGCGGGCCACCGCAGCTTCCGCGCGGCGCAGGCTGTCGAGGGACGAGGCGATGGTGTCCAGCATGGGGGGGCCAGCGTGGCTGCCGAGAAACGAATGTAGTTTTACTACAGATACGCCGCTTTGTCGACCCGCCTGTGAAGCAACACTACATTTCGTCCGCGCACCCCCTCTACTTTCCGGGCGCCCGTTGAAGGGGTGGCCCAATGCGGGGTGGTGGTCCCAGGGAACAAATTGGGGAGACAAATGAAAAGCCCCTCTCCGTCGGGAGAGGGGCTTTTCGGGTGGGTCAGGTCAGGCCGACCGCACCTGACTGAGGAAGCGGTCGATCTGTTGTTGGAGATGGCCGGTCTGGGTCGAGACCTCTTGGGCGACCGACAGGACCTCCTGCGCCGACTGGCCGGTCTGGCCGGCGGCGGTGCGGACCTGACCGATGTTCTGCGAGGCCTGGGCGGTGCCGCCCGCCGCCTGCTGGACATTGCGGGCAATCTCCGAGGTGGCGGCGCCCTGCTCCTCCACCGCTGCGGCGATGCTGGCGGCGATGTCGTTCAGGCGGCCGATGGTCAGGCCGATGCTGCGGATGGCGTTCACCGCCTCGCCGGTCGCCTGCTGCATGGCGCCGATCTGGCCGGCGATCTGGTCGGTGGCCTTCGCCGTCTGGCTGGCCAACTGCTTGACCTCCTGCGCCACCACGGCGAAGCCCTTGCCGGCCTCTCCCGCCCGCGCCGCCTCGATGGTGGCGTTCAGCGCCAGCAGGTTGGTCTGGCCGGCGATGTCGGAGATCAGGTCGAGCACGGCGCCGATGCGGCTGGCGGCCTCGTTCAGTTCGCGCATGGTGCTGTCGGTGCGGTCGGCCTCGTTTGCCGCCTTGGCGGCGATGGTCGCCGATTCGGTTACCTGCCGGGCGATCTCGCTGATCGACTGCGACAGCTCATGCGCGGCCGACGCGGCGCCGTCGACGTTGACCGACGCGGTCTCCGCCGCCTCGGCGGCGCTGCCCGCCTGACGGGAGGTGTTGTCGGCGGTCGCCACCATGCCGGCGGCGGTCTGATGCATCTGGGTGGCGGCGGCGGATACCGTCTCCACCACAGTCTTCACGCCGTTCTCGAACTGGTCGGCCAGCGACAGCATGGTCTGGCGGCGTTCTCCGGCGGCCCGCTGGCGTTCGGCCTCGGCGGCGGCGCGGGTTGTTTCCACCTCGCGCGCGGTGTCGCGGAAGACGAGCAGCGCCGCCCCCATCTCCGCGATCTCGTCATGGCCGTGCAGCGCGATCTCGGCGTCCAGGTCGCCGGCGGCGATCCGGCCCATGCCGGCTTTGAGAGCCATCATCCGACGGATGACGATGCGGCCGATATAGAGCCAGACGACCAGAATCGACACCAGGATGCTGGCGACGGCGACGGCGATCTGCGTCAGCTGGCTGTTGTCCAGCATGCGGGTGGTGGCGCCGCTGGCCTCGGCGATGTTGTGCTTCTGGCCCTCGACCAGGGTGGCGATCCCCTTGGACAGGGTGGTGGTCAGGGCGTGGTTGCTCTCCAGCAGCTGGACGAAATAGCCCTGGATCGCCAGTTCCTTCTGCCGGAGGGTGACCAGCGAGGTCTCGCCGATCGAATAATCCTTCAGAAGGTCCGCCTGCTTCGAGGCGACGGCGGCCAGCCGCTCCGGCAGCCCCCGGGCACCGTTGGACAGGCCGGCGAGCGACACGCCGACCCGCGTCTCGATGATCGCCAGCCGCTGGTCGTCGTTGGTCGTCGCCGCTTCCATCAGCATGTTGCGGATGTTGGCCGCCTCGTTCGTGACGGCAATCAGCGGCTTCTTCTGAGTCGTGATCTTGGACAGGGTGGCCGCCGCTTCGCGCATCGCGGCAGCATCGGCATCCGGCTCCGCCAGTGTCGAGCGGGCCTGTTCCTCGTCATTGTTGAGGACGGAGGTCCACGGGGCGGCGAATTTCTGGATTTCCGCCTCGGCGGCCATCACCTTCGGCAGCATCGCCGTGCGTTCGGCGGCGAGCGCCACCCGTTCGGCCGCCGCCTGGTCGAGCTGCACGAGGTTGTTGAGCAGCCCCTGCGATGCCTGCTCGATGGCGGCGAGCTGATCCCCGGCGGAGCCGGTGGCGCGCAGCCGGGACAGGCGCGTGTTGAATTCCTCTTTCGCCTCCGCAATGCGGGCGGACACCGCTTCCCGCGCGGCGGCGGCGTCGGCGGAGGTCAGGGCCGGTGCCAGCGCCACCAGCCGTTCGGCCTGCTGCGCCACCGCCATGCCCTCGGTCATCGCCGGCACCGCTTCGCCGACGATGGCGTCGATGGTGGTGCGCACATTCGCATAGCCGGTCAGCGCCACGGCGGCGGCGACCAGCGTGCCGGACAACACCACGCCGATGGCGATCATCAGCTTGGCGCGCAGCCCGGAATACCAGGCGGCGCCTTTCGCGGGCGCGCCTTGGAGCATCATGCTCCGGCTATCGTTCGACATACCGTCCTCCCCCCTTGATGCTCTCGGGCACCAGCGCTCCACACGTCACTGCGGCCGGCCGTTCCGGCTCTCGCCGCATCACCGTTTCCTCCGTCCCCTCCCCGGTACGGCCATCGGCGAGGTCACGGGAAAGGAACAGTTGCAAATAATTTGACCGTTCCGTGACTAGGAAAGCGCCAAAATCGCTAAGAAAGAAATAAGGAGAATCCACGATTCTTCCGCATTGCGTTGCGGATCATGCCGCATCGCAATGGATGGCCGGCTGCGTCGCATGAGGATTTCACCGAGAAGGAGCACACTCTGCCGGGGGCAAGTCGGAAGGGTGGCCTATGCCGCGGCAAATCACATCTGATTTAAGTGATATAACAGATTTACTCGCAGCCGCCGGACGCAAAGGCGTCAGGCGGACGGACATCGGCCGAAAAAACGCCGGCCTTTGGGGAAAGGCCGGCTTGCGAGGTTTGGAGGCAACCTTGTTCGGGTGCCGCGTCAGGCGAGTGCTTCCCGCGGGCCGAAGAACTCGTGGATGATGGCCGACTCCGGGAGGCCCAGCGCGGTCAGCGCCTTGACCACCGCGGCCATGAAGGGCTTCGGGCCGACGACATAGGCGGCCACGCCCGGCTCCTTCGGCAGCAGGTTGGCCAAACGCTGCTGGTCGAGCAGGCCGACCAAGTGCGGCTGGTCGCCCGGCTGCGGCTCCGCATAGCAATAGACCGGCTTCAGCGCCTCGTTCATGGCGGCCAGCTCGTCGATCTGCTGGCGGAAGGCGTGGACCGAGCCGTTGAGCGCGGCATGCACGTAGATGACCTTGCGGCCGGCGGCCAGCGCCTGTTCGGCCAGCGGCAGGGCGGGGGTCTGGCCGACGCCACCGGTGATCAGCAGCAGCGGGCCGGCGCCCTCGCGCAGCACGAACTCGCCGGCCGGCGGATAGACGTCGATCTCGTCACCGACCTGCACGCGGTCATGCAGGAAGCCGGACACCAGACCCTGCGGCTCGCGCTTCACCGAGATGCGGTAGTCGCGGCCGTTCGGCGAGGCCGAGAGGCTGTAGTTGCGGTGGACGGTGTCGCCGGCGACGGTCAGGCGCAGGCCGAGATACTGGCCGGGATGGAAATCCATCACCCGCCCGCCATCGACCGGCGCCAGCCGGAAGGAGGTGATGACGGCGCTTTCCGGCGTCTTCTCCACGATGCGGAAGCGCCGGGCGCCGCGCCAGCCGCCGGTCAGCGCCGCCTTGCGGGCATATTCCTTTTCCTCCGCCGCGATCAGCAGGTCGGCCAGTTGCCAGTAGGCCGCGCCCCAAGCGTCGGCGACCTCGGCCGTCACCGCATCGCCCAGCACCTTGCCGATGGCTTCCATCAGGCAGGTGCCGACGATCTTGTACTGGTCGGGGGTGATGTTGAGCGAAACGTGCTTCTGCACGATGGCCTCCACCGCCGGGCCCAGAACCTCCAGCCGGTCGATGTTGGAGGCGTAGGCGATGATGGCGTTGGCCAGCGCTTCCGGCTGGGCGCTGCTGCGCTGGTGGCTCTGGTTGAAGACGGCGCGCACCTCGGGGAAGCGCTCGAACATCAGCGGATAGAAGGTGCCGGTGATCTCGTTGGCATTGGCGGCGACGGCGGGAGCCGTGGCCTTGATGACGGCGATCTGTGCAGGCGTCAGCATGAAGAGGGCAATCCTTTTACGCGTCACGTTGTCGCAACCGGATGGCAAACCCTGTGCCAAAGCGACGCAGCCAGCGATTCCGCACTGCACAGAGGGGAGCGTTGTCAAAGCGACCGCGGACGCTATGATGTCGAATGAACAACGATGTGGTCATTTCGACAACGGTGCTGCCGCTCGCCGAGGCAGGGGCGCTTTTGCTGGCGATGGACGATCCGGCGCAACTGTGGCCGCTGCTGCTCGACCTGATGGCGCGCCATCTGCCCTGCGATGCCTGTGCGCTGCTGCGTCACGACAGCCGGCCGGGGGAGGAGGGGCTGCTGGTTCCGCTGGCCACGCGCGGGCTCAGTCCCGACACGCTCGGCCGGCGTTTCGAACTGGGCGAGCATCCCCGCCTGCAGGCGATTGCCGAGGCGGAGGACGGGCCGCTGCGCTTCCCCGCCGGCTGCGAGTTGCCCGACCCCTATGACGGGCTGATCCCCGACCTGCGCGAGCGGTTGCATGTGCATGACTGCGTCGGAGCGCCGCTGAGCGTCGACGGGCGGCCCTGGGGCGTGCTGACGCTGGACGCGCTGAACGAAGGGCGTTTCGACGGCTGGGACGGGGCGATTGCCGCCTGGGCGAAATTGACTGCAGACCTCGCGACCGCGGTGGAGCGGCGGGCGGCACAGGACGCAGCCGTGGCAGCGGATGGCGGAACGCCCCTGCGCATCCTCGACGATCCGCCGCAGGGGCTCGATTTCGACCCCGTCGGCAGCAGCCCGGCGATGGCCGCTCTGCTGACGGAGGTCGATACCGTGGCGGCCAGCGACCTCGTCGTGCTGGTGCTGGGCGAGACCGGGGTGGGGAAGGAACTGGTGGCCCGCCGGCTGCACGCCCACTCCCCCCGCGCCGCCGGGCCGCTGGTCCACGTCAATTGCGCGGCCCTGCCGGACGCGCTGGTGGAAAGCGAGCTGTTCGGCCATGTGCGCGGCGCCTTCTCCGGTGCGGTGGCCGACCGGCGCGGCAAGTTCGAACTGGCCGACGGCGGCACCCTGTTCCTGGACGAGGTCGGCGAACTGCCGCTGGCGGTGCAGGCCAAGATGCTGCGGGCGCTGCAGAACGGCGAGATCCAACGCGTCGGCTCCGACCGCCACATCACCGTCGACGTCCGGGTGATCGCCGCCACCAACCGCGACCTCGCGGCAGAGGTGCGGGAAGGCCGCTTCCGGGCCGACGTCTATCACCGGCTCAGCGTCTATCCGTTGCGGGTGCCGCCGCTGCGCGACCGCGGCACCGACATCCTGCGGCTGGCCGGCCTGTTCCTGGAACGCAACCGGGCGCGGCTGGGCTTGCGCAACCTTCGTCTGTCGGCGGCGGCGGAGCGGCGCATGCTGGCCTACCCCTGGCCCGGCAACGTGCGCGAGCTGGAGCACGCCATCGGCCGAGGCGCCATCCGCGCCCGCGTCGCCCGTCCGCCGGACGGCGGCGTGCTGACCCTGACCCCGGTGGATTTGGGCTTGGAGGATTTGGGCTTGGCCGATCCGGGGCAGGAGGAGGGGAGTGCCGTGACGGCGGCGATGCCGGCGCAGCGCTCCCGCCTGCCGGAACCGCCGGACCTGCCTGAACTGCCGTTGCGCGACGCGGTGGAGGATCTCGAACGCCGGATGATCCGCGAGCATCTGGCCCGCCACGACGGCAACTGGGCGCAGACGGCGCGGTCGCTCGGCCTTGACCGCAGCAACCTGTTCCGCCTCGCCCGGCGGCTGGGATTGCGGGAATGAGCGGGGAGGGGCTGTCCTGGCGCGCGGACATCGACGCGCTGGTCTTCCGCCCGGCCGGTCACGGCGGCTGGTGCGCCGTCCACCGTCTGGCCTTCCGCGCCCTGCTCGGCCGGCGAGCCCCGACGCCGGAGGACTGCCTCGCCTACGCCGCCGCCCACCGCACCGCGTTCGAGGCCGCGGCGGCCGGCAAGATATCAGGGCGCGGCTACGGTGCCGCGGCCAGCCTGCATCTGACCAGCCGCGACATCGAACGCTTCCTCTAGAATCCCATCTGCCGCGGCATCCACAGCGCCAGATCCGGCCAGATGATCACCGCGACCACCACCAGCAGCATGGTGACCAGCGGCCACATCACCCAGCGTAGGGTGCTTTCCATCGAACAGCCGGTCATGCGGCAGGCCACCATCAGGTTGACGGCCATCGGCGGGGTGAACTGGCCGACGGCGATCATCAGGGTCAGGATGACGCCGAACCAGGTCAGGTCCCATTTGTAGGCGGTGGCGATGGGGATCAGCAGAGGCAGCAGGATGATGAAGATCGAGATGCCGTCCAGGAAGGTGCCGATGATGGTTAGCATCACCACCAGCAGCGCCATCACGCCATATTCGCCAAGGCCGGAGTGGATGATGGCGTCGGCGATGGGGTCGATCACCGACAGGGTGCTCAGCGCCCAGCCGAACACGCTGGCCAGCGCGATCACCGTCAGGATGATGGCGGAGATCTCCGCCGCCTCCACCAGCATGGAATAGAGGTCGCGGAGGCGGATGGTGCGGTAGACCACCATGCCGAGCAGCAGGCCGTAGGCCACCGCGATCACCGCCGCCTCGGTCGGGGTGAAGATGCCGAGACGCAGGCCGCCCAGGATGATGACCTTGGCGAACAGGCCGAGCGATGCGTCCCACAGGCTGCGCCAGAAGGGCGGGCGCGGCTCGTGCGACAGCTTGGCGCCGAGATTGTGTTTCCGCGCCAGCCAGAAGACCGGGATGATGAGGGCGAGGCCGGCCAGCGTGCCGGGAATGATGCCGGCGGCGAACATCGAGGTGGTCGGGGCGGCCGGCACCAGGACGCTGTAGATGATGAGGGCGACCGACGGCGGGATCAGGATGTCGGTGGCCGCCGCCGCGGCGATGACGCTGGCGATGTAGGGGCGGGGATAGCCGGCGCGGATCATGCTGGGCGCCATCACGCCGCAGACCGCCGCGGCGATGGCGGGGCCGGAACCGGAGATGCCACCCATCATCATCGCCACCACCACCGCGATGATCGCCAGCGCACCCTTGCCCTGGCCGACGATGGCGGTGGCGAAGCGCACCAGCTTCTGCGCCACGCCCGACCGGTCGAAGATGGTGCCGGCCAGCACGAACATCGGGATGGTCAGCAGCGGATATTTGGCGATGCCGGTATAGACGCTGGTCGGGACCGAAAGGACGCCGAGATGGGCAAAGGCGATGGCGGCGGTGCCGGCCAGGCCAAGGGCGGCGGCAATCGGCACGCCCGCCAGCATCATGATCAGGAAGGACCCGAAGAGCAGGCTGGTGATCACGGTTCGCCCTCCGGGATATGTCCGGTTTCCAGCGGTTCGGTGCCGCGGTGGATGCGGATCATGCGGCCGATGGTGCGGGCCAGCACCACCAGCGACAGCACCGGCAGCCAGATCGTGTAGATCCACTGCGGCAGCCCCAGCGCCGGCGAGGTCACCTCGAACCGGTAATCGTCCCAGGTCGTCCAGGTGCCGTAAACCACCAGCAGCCCGTACATCAGCGCGACGCAGGCCATGGCGAACTGTTCCGCCCGACGGCGGTTGGCCGGCGACAGCTTGTCGGTGACGAAGGTGATGCGGATGTGCCGGTCCTTCACAACCGCGGCCGAGGCGCCGAGGAAGGTCAGGATCACCATCAGCGCGATCGAATATTCCTCGGTGAAGGCGAAGGAGACGTCGGTGAGGTAGCGCACCACGACGTTGGCGAAGGTGATCAGCGCCACCACCGCCATGGTGATGGCGACCAGCACCTCTTCGATGCCCAGAGGGACGCGGGGTTTCGGCACCGGCCGGACGACGGTGGGGTCGTGATCGCTCATATTGCCAGGGTCCAGATGGAGGGAGCGGGATTATTCCCTTCACCTGTCAATCAATGCAAGAAACGATCTCTCCGACGGATTAATCCGCCGACATGCCGGCCATCCCGTCTTCGCAGAGCGCGTCTTCACCGAGCGGGATCCGTAGCGTGAAGACGCTGCCCCCGCCCAATCGGCTGTCGACCGTCACCGTTCCACCATGCAGCGCCGCGATGCGGCGGACCATGTTCAGCCCGACACCGCTGCCCGCCGCCGTTCCGGTGTTGGAGGCGCGGAAGAACCGGTCGAACACCCGCTCCCGTTCGCTGTCCGGGATGCCGATGCCCTGGTCGGCCACCGACAACGCCAGTTGCGATTGCCCGTCCGGCCCTTCCTCGCCCCCGTCCTCGCTCCAGGCGCGCAGCCGGACCGGCGTGCCGGGAGGCGAGTATTTCAGCGCGTTGTTCAGCAAGTTGTGGACGCACAGCTCCAGCATCGGGCCGTCGCCGGTCATCCGGGCCGGACAACCGTCCAGCTCCAGCTCAATCCGCCGGCCGGGGGCGGCGTCGCCCTGGGCCGAAGCGGCAGCGCGCAGCAAAGCCGGCAGTTCCAGCGGATCGCGGCGCAACGCGAAAGCCGGGTCGCTCAGTCGGTCGTCGGCAAGGCAGGTATCCAGGATGTTGACCTGCCGGCGTACCGCACGGCGGATCTTCTCCAGCCGCGGCAGCATGCCGGGGGCCTTCACCTCCGCGTCCATCAGCAGAAGCTGGGCCGCGCCGTCGATGATGGCGAGCGGCGTCTTGAACTCGTGGGCCGCCATCGACAGGAAGCCGTTCAGCGCCCGCTTGGCCTCCTGCTCCGCCACCAGCCGCTCCTCCGCCTCCAGCCGGGCGAGGTCGAGGCGCCGCACCATGTCCTCCAGCCGCATTTCGGCCCGGCGGCGATGGGTGACGTCGCGCAGCATCAGCAGGCAGCCGACCTCGCGCGCCGCAGCACGCCCGCCGGCGCTGCCGGAGGTGAGCGGGACGCGGGTCGCCTCGAAGCTGCGCACTGTGCCGTCACTCTCCAGCGTCAGCGGCGCCGGAAGGGTGATGTCCCGCGGCGACAGCGCCGACAGGCCGGGGAGGTCGGCCAGCCGGCGGCCGAGCGGCGTGCCGTCGGGCACCAGCGCCAGGGCCGCCGGGTTCGCCTCCACCACCGTGCCGTCGGCATCGAGAACCAGAACGGGGTCGGGTACGGCGTCCAGCAGGGCGTCGCGGGCGACCGGCAGCAGGACGAACAGGCGCCGCCGGGTGATCAGCCAGTAGAACACCGCGCCCATCAGCAGGAAGCTGAAGGGAGTGGGGTCGAAGTCGAACAGCGTCAGGTTGCCGGTGACGTAGCCGACATTCGCCACCCACGGCACCGCCATCGCCACCAGGAAGCCCAGGTAATGGGTGCGGTAGGCCGGCGTGGCCCGGTGGATGCCGCTGGCGGTGACGACGATGCTCATCACCATGAAGGCATAGAGATAGATGGTGACGACGAAGAACAACAGGCCGTGGCTGTAGTCCAGCGCGGCGCCCGGCGCGTCGCTGATCGGTTGGACCGCCGTGTAGATCAGCCGATGGGCGTCGTTGGTCAGCGCCGCCGCCCAGGTCAGCGCGCCCACCACGACCGGCACCAGCCGCCAGCGCGCCGCCAATTCCTCCTGCGTGTAGGACCACAGGAACAGTGCCCAGAAGCTGGGGGTGCAGACGATGCCGAACCACGCCATTTCGGCCCAGAACAGCTTGTCCGCCGGGGCCGGGACGATGGTTTCGATGGCGGCAGCCGTCGTCCACCAGCAGGCGGACAGCTGCATCGCCACGAAGTTGAAGCGTCCAGGAAAGGGGGGCAGAGCCCAGCTGCGCCATGCCGTCCACAAGGTCGCCAGCACCGCGGCAAGCAGGAGAAGGGCCGGCAGGGTCAGCATGGCGGAACGGACGGAACGGGCAAGATGGCTCCGGAGGAGTGGCGCGGCCGCTCCGCAATGGAGCGGGAAAGCGCTACGGCACCGCAGCATGGACCGGCCGGCCGCAACTCTGCAAGAGCCTGCGGCACTGTGATCGGCCTTGCCCCGAGGGTCGCTCTAGCATTGCGGAATCCGGGCGCGGTCCCGATAACACCTGGATGCGACGATCATGAGGAGCGGCCAGGGTGACGGAACGAGCGGACGGCGGACGGCGGGGCGGAGCGGACAGGGCGGCGGTTCCCCTTGAAGGCGATGCCTTTGCCGGGAATGCCGCGTTGCTGCGCAGCCGCGCCATCCCGTCGCTGTTCGAGGCGCTGGAAACCCAGTCCGAGGGCACGGTGGCGGTCGACCGCGACGCGCGGGTGGTGTGGATCAACGAGAAATACGCCCGCATGCTCGGCATCTCCGACCCCGCCGAGGCCATCGGCCGCGAGGTGGAGGAGATCATCCCCCATTCGCAGATGCGTCAGGTTCTGGCGACCGGCCAGCCGATCCTGCTCGACCTGATGCTGTTCGGCACCCAGCGGCTGGTGGTGACGCGCTTTCCGCTGACCGACGACGCGGGCACGGTGATCGGCGCCGTCGGCTTCGTCCTCTATGACAGCCTGCACCGCCTGAAACCTCTGCTGGCCGAGCTGTCGCGGCTGGAGGCCGAACTGGCGGCGACCCGGCGCCGGCTCGACGAGGGGCGGCAGCCGCGCTACACGCTGCAAAGCTATGTCGGCGACAGCCCGGTCTGCCTGGAGGTCAAGCGCAAGGCCCGCCTCGCCGCCCGCAGCGACGCGCCGATCCTTCTGCTGGGCGAGACCGGCACCGGCAAGGAGCTGATCGCCCAGGCCATCCATGGCCTGTCGGCGCGTAGCGGCCGGTCCTTCGTCGGCGTCAACGTCGCGGCGATCCCGGAAACGCTGCTGGAGGCGGAGTTCTTCGGCGCGGTGCCCGGCGCCTATACCGGGATGGACCGCCGGGGCCGGGAAGGCCGCTTCAAGACCGCCGATGGCGGCACCCTGTTCCTGGACGAGATCGGCGACATGCCGCTTGGGCTGCAGGCCAAGCTGCTGCGGGCCCTGCAGGAGCAGGAGATCGAACCGCTGGGCTCCGACCGTCCGGTGAAGGTCGATGTGCGGGTGATCGCGGCGACGAATGTCGATCTGGAGCAGCGGATCCGCGACGGCCGTTTCCGCTCCGACCTCTATTACCGGCTGAACGTGCTGCCGATCCGACTGCCGGCCCTGGCGGAGATGGGCGGCGGGCTGGAGGCCATCGCAGAATCCATCCTGCAGGAGATCGCCGCCCGCAGCGGCCTTCCCCTGCGCGGCCTGACCCCGGAAGCGGTCGAGGCGCTGAGCCGCCACCGCTGGCCCGGCAATGTGCGCGAGCTGCGCAATGTGCTGGAGCGCACCTGCCTGCTGACCGACAACCGCCGCCTGACCGCCGCCGACCTCGCCGAGGCATTGCCGGATTTGGCGGATGCAGAACCGGCAGAGGTGACGCGTCCGACACCGGCGTCGTCGCTGGTCCATGTGGAACCACAACCCCTGCCGGGCTATGACGAGGCTTTCGACGAGTTCGAGCGCGGGCTACTCGGCCGTGCGCTCGCGGCCAGCGGCGGCCGGGCGACGGAGGCGGCACGGGCGCTCGGCATCTCCCGCGCCGCCTTCTACAAGAAGCTCGCCCGGCTGGGGATGCGCGCCGGCGGGTGAGGCCGGCGCGTTCTCGTCACATCGGCAGCTGCTTCACCGCCGCGACGGCGGTCATCACGCCGCGGATTTCCGCCAGACCACGCAGACGGCCGATCATCGGATAGCCGGGGTGGGTCGGTTTGCCCACATCGTCCAGCAGCTCATGGCCATGGTCGGGACGGAAGGGCAGGCGCCAGTTGTCGTTGCCGGCGTCCTGGCGGCGCTTCTGCTCCTCCAGCAGGGTGGTGACGACCGAAACCATATCCACGTCGCCGCCGAGATGGTCGGCTTCCTCGAAGGAGCCGTCCGGCTCCTTGGCGACGTTGCGCAGGTGGACGAAGTGGATGTCCTCGGCGAAGCGCTTGGCCATCGCCGGCACGTTGTTGGTCTGGCCCGCGCCGAGCGAGCCGGTGCAGAAGGTCAGGCCGTTGTTCGGCGACTTCACCGCATTGATCAGGTGGGCGAGGTCGTCCTCGGTGCTGACGATGCGGGGCAGGCCGAACAGCGGGCGGGGCGGGTCGTCGGGATGGATCGCCATGCGGATGCCGACCTCCTCCGCCGTCGGGATCACCTCGCGCAGGAAGCGGGCCAGCGTCTCGCGCAGGCCGTCGGCGGACATGCCGTTGAAGCGCGCGATCATCTTGCGCAGGCCGGGGATGTCGTAGCGGTCATAGGCGCCCGGCAAGCCGGCCATGATGTTCGACAGCAGCTTCGCCCGGTCGCTTTCGGAAGAGCGGTCGAACCACTCCTTGGCCTTGGCGAGGACCTCCGGCGAATGGTCCTCCTCGGCGCCCGGACGTTCCAGCATGTAGACGTCGAAGGCGGCATGCTCATGGGCGTTGAAGCGCAGCGAGGTGCCGCCGCCCGGCAGCGCCGCCGCCAGCTCCGTCCGCGTCCAATCCAGAACCGGCATGAAGTTGTAGCAGATGGTGGTCACGCCGCAGGCGGCGAGGTTGCGCATCGACTGGCGGTAATTGTCGAACAGCTCCGTCAGGTCGCCTTCGCCGATCTTGATCGCCTCGTGCACCGGCAGGCTTTCGGTGACGGTCCAGCTGAGGCCGAGTTCCTTGTCGGACTCGATCATCGCCTTGCGTTTCTGGATTTCCTCGACCGACCAGACGACGCCGTAGGGGATGTGGTGCAGGGCGGTGACCACGCCGGTGGCGCCGGCTTGGCGGATGTGGTTCAGCTTGATGGCGTCTTCGGGGCCGAACCAGCGCCAGGATTGTTCCATGGCTTCGAACTCCTTGGAAAGAGAGGGGCTTTGGATTTGGGTGTCAGCGGAAAAGCAGGCTCGGCAGCCACAGCGACAGGGCCGGGATGTAGGAGACCAGGAACAGGATCACGATGTTGCAGAGCAGGAAGGGCCAGATCGCCTTGGTGATCGCGCCCAGCGAGATCTTCGCGATGTTCGCTGCGACGAACAGGCAGACGCCGACCGGCGGGGTGGTCAGGCCGATCATCAGGTTCAGCACGGCGAAGGTGGCGAAATGGATCGGGTCGATGCCGACCTGCGTTGCCACCGCCAGCAGCGGCGGGAACAGGATGATCAGCGCCGCGATCGTTTCCATGAAGGTGCCGACGATCAGCAGCAGGATGTTGATCAGCAGGATGATCAGATACTTGTTGGTGGTCAGCGCCAGCATCGAGGCGGCGATGGCCTGCGGGATCTGCTCGCTGGTCAGGATCCAGCCGAAGACGTTGGCAAGCCCCACCAGCAGGATCAGCCCGCCCGCCCCGATGGCGCTTTCCAGCAGGATGCCGGGCAGCTGGCGCAGCTTGAAGCCCTTGTAGACGAACAGCCCGATGACGAAGGCGTAGAGCGCCGCGACGATGGAGGCCTCGGTCGGGGTGAAATAGCCGCCGACGATGCCGAACAGGATGATCGCCGTCATCAGCAGCGCCCAGAAGGCGCCTCGGCTGGCACGCAGCAGCGCGCCGAAGCCCTGCCAAGGCTCCCGGGGATAATTGCGCACCCGCGCCAGGATCCAGACCGTCAGCATCATGCCGACGCCCAGCAGCAGGCCCGGGACGGCGCCGGCCATGAACATCTTGCCGACCGACAGGCCGGTCAGGGTGCCGACGATGATCATCGGCACGCTGGGCGGGATGATCGGCCCGACGGTGGAGGCGGCGGCGGTCACCGCGGCGGCGAAGGGCGCGTCATAGCCGGACTTGCGCATCGCCGGGATCATCACCGCGCCGATGGAGGCGGTCTCCGCCACCGCGGTGCCGGAGATGCCGGCGAACACCATCGACCCCGTCACGTTGGCAAGCCCGAGGCCGCCGCGGATATGGCCGACCAGCCGGTTGCTGAACAGCACGATCTGGTCGGTGATGCCGCCGCCGTTCATCAGGTTGCCGGCCAGCACGAAGCCGGGGATGCAGAGCAGGACGAAGCTGTCCATGCCCGCATACATGAATTGCGGAACAACGGCGAGGTCGATGTCGCTGCCGACCAGATAGACCGCCGACGCGCCGCCCAGCGCGATGCCCACCGGCGCGCCCAGGATCAGCAGGACGGCGAAGGTGACGAACAGTGCGGTGACCATCAGACGGTTTCCCCATGGCTGGGCGGCGCGGAATCGCGCCCGAGCCCGGCCAGCCGGGCGATCGAGAAGAAGGCGAGCGACACCGGGATGATCAGCGTCACCACATAGACCCAGATCATCGGCACGTTGATGGAGCGCGCCCGCTCACCAATGCTGCCGACGACGTAATCCCAGGCGCCGGGGATGATGGCGATGGCAAAGACCAGGATCGCCAGATCGACCAGCCGTGCGACCGCCGTCTGCAGGGGCTTGGGCAGCAGCAGGATGAACATGTCGACGTTCACCAGCTCGCCGCGCAGCAGCGCCAGCCCGCAGGAGAAGGCGACGAGATGGACCAGCGCGAAGCGGGCCACCTCCTCCGTCCAGGGCGGCGAGGGGAAACCGGGAATGCGGCCCAGCACCTGGATGGTCACGACAACGATGAGGACGCCGATGGCCGCCAGGGTTCCCCAGCGGCAAAGGGCGGAGACGGCCGACACCGCGGCGGCAAAGGCGTTGCGCATTGGAAGGGCTCTTGCGGTTGGGGGAGGGGGACACAACTCCGTATCCCCCTC